>CASFSC010000188.1 GCA_949296995.1 uncultured Alistipes sp.
CCCAAAATATTATCCAATGCATCTATAAGATACATGACTACAAAACTGAAAGACCAGTATCCTATCGGGTGGATGCGTGTATCCGAGAGAGGTGATTGGTGGAGAACAGGCACTCTTTCCGGAAGCAGTGCGATGCTCAAAAGACAAAAAGATGGTTTTACATGGATATTCATAACCAACACCAGTTCATGGAGCGGATCCCGTTTCCCATCGAAAATCGAAACCATGATGCGTCAAGCCTTAAATAAAGTAAAAGAATGGCCGGACAGGGACCTGTTTCTGTCAAAAGCACAAAATTCAGAAGAATACCCCCTGTAAATTTGGGGGTTCCAAAAAATATACATACTTTTACCGTGTAAATAGCACTAAAAAATCAACCTATACGGTAAAAATATGGCAACATTACGTTTCAAAGCTTTGGATGAAATATCCCGCAGGGAATTTACCGAAAGCAAACTTTCAGATGAAAAAATATCAAGTTATTTTGGCTGCGATGTATTCGACCGCGAAAAAATGCGCAGTTACATCTCAAAAGATGCCTATGACAGCCTTTGCAATGCTATTGACGAAGGAAGACGCATAGACCGTAAAATAGCCAATCAAATTGCACAAGGTATGAAAACATGGGCAATAGAAAAAGGTGCGACACACTATTCCCATTGGTTTCAACCGCTCAATGATTCAACTGCCGAAAAACATGATGCCTTTTTCGAACCAATGTGGGGCGGAGGCTCTTTCGAAACATTTAAAGGAGAACTTTTGGTACAGCAGGAACCCGATGCATCCAGTTTCCCTAATGGAGGATTACGCAATACTTTCGAAGCGAGAGGATATTCGGCATGGGATCCATCATCCCCTGCATTCATAATCGATAAAACGTTATGTATTCCCAGCATTTTCATTGCATATACGGGAGAAGCATTGGACTTCAAAACCCCACTTTTAAAATCGATCCAGGCTCTCGACAAAGCTGCGACAGAGGTATGCCAGCTATTCGACAAAGACGTAACCAAAGTCAACGTAACATTAGGCTGGGAACAGGAATACTTTTTAATAGATGAAGCGCTCTTTCTGGCACGTCCCGACCTGACTCAAACAGGCCGTACTCTTATGGGCCATATTGCAGCTAAAGATCAACAATTAGATGATCATTACTTCGGTTCGATACCCATACGAGTACTGGATTTCATGAAAGATTTCGAAGAACAGGCATATCGTTTGGGAATTCCGATAAAAACACGTCACAATGAAGTGGCTCCCAATCAATTTGAATGTGCTCCCGTATTCGAGGAAGCCAATATTGCCGTAGACCACAATACATTGCTCATGACCGTCATGCGTCGGACTGCACAAAAACATAAAATGCGAGTATTATTCCATGAAAAACCATTCGACGGTGTTAACGGCTCAGGTAAACACTGCAACTGGTCGCTTTTGACCAATACAGGAGTAAACCTGCTTGCTCCCGGAAAAACTCCTCGCAGCAACACTCAATTTTTGACATTTTTCGTAAATGCAATAATGGCTGCCCATGACTATGGCACACTATTTATGGCATCCATTGCATCTCATTCCAACTCTCACAGATTAGGTGCACATGAAGCACCCCCAGCTATTATGTCTGTATTTACAGGGTCTACCCTCTCTTTGGTTTTAGATTCTCTGGAAGAACGTCTGAGCGACAAAAAAATGACTCCTGACGAAAAAACCGAAATAAAACTGGATATAGGTAAAATTCCCGATATACTTTTGGATAATACAGACCGTAACCGCACATCGCCTTTCGCATTTACCGGTAACAGGTTTGAATTCCGTGCCACAGGCTCATCAAATAACTGTGCGGCCCCTCTTACTGTCATAAATACGGCAATGGCCGACCAGCTGACAAAATTCAAGATTGAAGTAGATACATTGATCGAAAAAGGGGTTAAAAAGGACGAAGCCATACTCCAAGTCATACGTCAATACATCATCCGCTCTAAAAAAATACGTTTTGAAGGCAACGGGTACAGTCAGGAATGGCGTGAAGAAGCTAAGAAGCGTGGTTTGGAAAGTATAGAAAGCGTTCCAGATGCTCTTCAGGTATTTTTCCGTCCGGAATATGTAGATATGTTCAGGAGACATGGGGTACTGAGTGCGTCTGAAATACACGCCCGTTACGAAATAAACATGGAAGTTCTGGCAAAAAAAATACAGATTGAATCGCGTGTATTGGGAGATTTGGCTGCAAACCATATTCTTCCTACTGCCATCAAATATCAGAATGTACTGATTCAAAATGTACGAGGTCTCCAGGAGATATTCCCTGACGATTACAAAGAGATGTCATCGGAAGTAATACGTGCCATTGCAAAAATTGCAAAACATGTCAAAGCAATCCGTGAAAATATCTATCTGATGACAGATGAACGTAAAGCCTGCAATAACATGACAGACTTGGAAGAAAAAGCTCGCGGATATGTTGAAAGAGTTTCTCCATATTTAAAGAAAATAAGATACAGCATAGATAAACTCGAACTTATCGTGGACGATGAATTATGGCCTTTGCCTAAATATCGTGAAATGATGACAATCAATTAACAACTAAAGTTATCTGTTAGTATAGGATTTTTACAATACAACTATTGGTATTAAATATATTCATATTGAACAAATCCCTCCAAAAATGGAGGGATTTGTTTTGTTTTTAATAATTTCAGACTTGATTACTCAAAAATAAGAAGGATGAAATTTATGCGAAATCCATACTGCCATATACAGGTCTGCAAAATAGTTTCACAAATTGCACAAAACGGATTAAACTCTAAATCATAAAAACAGCTTCAACCCGGAATAAATATTCAGCATCCAATATCGTCAGTAAATTTCAAGAAATATTTTAGGATATTTTCCCCAATGAAACCAAATATTCTCTAACTCTTAGTTCAAAAAACTATCTGCGGCAGATTTCACGGTAATCGCAATATTGACAAACCTGTCTGTCTGAACATTGTCTAAAAGGATTGGAGGTATCGAAAAGAGTTTGTAATGTTTTATCGATATTTTCTTCCAGAGATTGGAGATATGGAAGAAACGAGGTAACAGGACCGGATAATTTATCTGACAATAATGGTAAAAAATCAGGTTTATTCATTTCACGCACGTAATACAATTCTGGAATCACATCGCATTTTTCAACACTATAAAGCATCATAGAATAAAGAAGGGTTTGCAATACTGCTGAACTGCGTTTCTCCCTATCATCTGAAAATAAAAGTTCTACACTTTCAAAATCAGCTTTCCTTGAACCGGTTTTATAATCCACGACACGCAACGCACCATTATTCAGCAAATCTATACGGTCGGCCATTCCTCCTAACGTAACATCTTTAAAATGACATTCCACATGTTTTTCAAGATACTTTATCACAAAAGGTTCTTGTCGTGAAGCATCATAAGGAAGGATACTCCCGTTTATATATTTGCGAACTATATCTTTGACGAGCAATACATTTCCTCCATATTCATCTTGTGAAGCATCAGCATCATGCAGATACTCTCCGTTAATAGCATCAGTAACCGCCTTATCCACTTCCGTAGAATCTATAAGAGACTTGATTCTACTACGTGGATCAAACACATCTACCAAACCGGAATATAGCAACTCCATTGCTTTGTGAAGAATTGTTCCAAACATAGGCAAATCAATATCTTCCTCAATCTCATCTTCGGGACGTATATTTTCAATATTGCAAAAATAAAATTTCAGAGGACACTCGATATAGGTATAAAAAGATGTAGGTGACAGTATTCGTGCATTTTTTCCTCTGTATTGTAATAATTTTTCCAGCACGTCACCCTCTTTTTCTATTGAGATAGAATTACTCTGCGAAAGATTGACATTCAACGGAATGGAAACTCTATTCACCTCATGCGGCGATTCATACATCAGCTGATAAATATAACGGCTCGGCTCACCGGTACGTTTATCATCACTCCCGGAACAATACACCAAATGAATTCTTTCGGCACGTTGCAACAAACGGTAAAAGTAATAACCATAAACACTTTCATGTTCACGTGGTGTAGGCAAACCGTAAGCAATTCTCAAATTGTAAGGAATAAACGATGAAGACACAGTTCGATTACCGGGAAACGTATCATCATTTACCGACAATATCAACACATTACGAAAATCGAGATTTCTCGTCTCGAGGATACCCATTACCTGTACCCCTTCGAGAGGTTCTCCTTCATAAGGTATCCTGACATTTTGAAGCACCTTTCTTAAAAGGGATGCAAAGATATAAGATGTTACCTCTATACCGCAATCCTGAAGCGAATTTTCAACCTGACATATATTATCTATAATAACAGTAAAAAATTCACGTCGACGGATATAATCATTTTCGAGAGCAGTCTGTCGGCCGATATCGGATAAAATATTTTTAATATAACAGGAAAGTGCTTGCCAATCTTCGGTAATTACAAAAATGTCACCTATGACACCATCGACATTGAACATGTCGCGTTTGACATAAACCTGTGAAAACTTTTTAATATGATTCAATATATCGGTTGCCACATCAGCGTCAATTTCCATCAAATAAGGATGGTTAAGAATACCTTCGACGTCACTATGGTAGAACATCGGCACTCCATTTTTAATGCGTGCCCGATTCTGAAGCTCGAGCAACCTTTCGACAAAGGAATAAGCCGTAGTCTGACGAAGAGGATATCCCATTGTAACATTAACCGATTCGATAGTGTCAGGAATGGAATAAAGTACGGGTAAAAGAAGATTTTCATCCGTCAGAACAATCGCAGTATCTTTGCCAGGCATCTCACCTCGTTCGATCAGAGTTTGCAAAAAAGTATGCACATATTTACACTGCAAACTATCCGACGGTGCGTCAACCGCGACAATCTCTTTACTATTAACAAAATTATCATGAGAAATGACATATCTATCAGGAGATGGGAAATTACGTATGTTATTACGCATAAAATATCCTGCCTCTTGTTCAATATTATCTACATAATAATTATCATAATCCCAATAAAATTCACTCTTTCCACCTTTTTGGAGCCATCCGAACAATGTTTTTTCACATTCGGAAAGAGCATTGAATCCGACCACTACATAACGATCTTCCGGTTTGTCAGACAATTTTGCTGATCCATCTTTTATTTTATCCGCCGCCATACGATGAACCATACCGGTATATGCAAGATTTTGTGCAAGCAAAGATTCCCGAAACTCATGATATATTTTAGCCAGAGTTCGCCAGATCGTAATAAAATGCTCTTTTTCTTCTGAATAATCAGATTCCAGACCGAAATTACGCCAAAACTGACGTATGATGGATAACTGCTCTGGGGTAAGATATGAAAAGTCAGTTTCTAAAGTACGCAAATCGCTGATATTGGCAAAAAGCACATCAGCATTTATCATATATTTATCTATCGAATCGAAATCACCAAGGAGCATATCGCCCCAGAAATAGAATGCATCGAAACTTTCTGTATGATAACGTGAATATATTTTATAAAGTTCTGTAACCAGTTTTATATGATCTCCTTTTTTAATCCCCGCGATATCCTCCATAAGGTCATCCACACTGAGAAACTGTGGCTGCCACACCGGACGCAATGTCACACGGGAAAGAGCATCACAAAAAAACAACCGCGCACGACGACTGGGGAAAAGCATTTTCAGGGATGATATTCCATCCCCATATCGTTCATAAAGTGATGCCGCAAGCGTCGATATAAAACTGTCCATTCATCAAAAATCACCTTATCGATACACTATTTACCAATAAAATTGACTACGCCCATTGTTTTTGTCGAGGTACGCAATATGGTAGGTTCTCCTGCATAAAACAGAGAGGCTCCGGTATCGGAACTTAACTGCATACGTTCGTTAGCACGCACATAAACCTCTGCTCCAGACGAAGCAGATACATTGGCATCGACACAATTCAACGATCGGGAATCCACTTTTGACCGAGAGGTCGCGTTAAGAGTGTAATATTTTACTGTACCACCTATATTAGCTACAGAGTTACCGTTTACATTAATCAACAAGTCGGCAACATCCAGATAATTCAATCCGAGAGTTCCTCCGGCCGAGACATCAACATCAAGCATCAGACTCTTAACCGTATCTTGTACGGCAACATTGGCTCCAGAAACTTTCAATCTATTGAATGGGTTATATGCCAGTTTTACTTCTGCATTGGCTCCAGAGTTACCCACATTAGGTTTCAAACGAACAAAAAGGGTCCCGTTTTTCACACCCCAATCCAACTTATCTATGGTCGTATTATTAAGTTTTATCTCTATTGAAGATTTGTCCGACGCCTTCGTCATTTCAACGGTAACATTACCCGTAATTTCTATGGCATTATAAGCATCCATCTTATCACTTTGGATGGTTTGTTGTGCGTTAGCTGCGAAACCGAACAAAACAGTTAGCAGCAAAAGGGATAATCTCTTTTTCATTTCTCTATGATTTTATAGACAAATATAGATATTTGTCGGCGGATTAACAATGATTTTGTATCTTTAACGCTCATTGGAAATATTTATTTTATGGGGGGGATTAAAATAGTGAGTGCTTCGGCCGGTTCGGGAAAAACATACCAATTGGCTTACGAATATATCAAAAATGTGATAGAGAAGCCATATCTCTATCGCAACATACTCGCCGTAACATTCACTAACAAAGCGACCGAAGAGATGAAACAACGCATCATCGGAGAAATTAACACATTGGCAAATACCGGTCGCTCATCCTATATGAAAAAGCTTATAACGGGACTCGGCTTATCGGAAGATGACATACGAACTCGTGCAGCAGAAGTACGCACAAAAATTCTGCACGATTACAGCCACTTTACGGTTGTTACCATAGACAAATTTTTCCAACGCATCATCCGTTCGTTCATAAAAGAGTTGGGGATAGAACTAAATTTCAACATCGAATTACAAACTGACTCCTTATTAGAGAGTGCAGCCGACCGTCTGATAGATGAAATTACTATCGATGAACGATTGCGGGAATGGCTTGTCAAATTTGCCGAAGAAAAAATAGATGACAATAAAAAATGGGATATCAAAAGCGAGCTGACTGACATAGGTGACGAAATATTCAAAGAAAGATATAAATCACTGCCTGAAAATTCAATTTCAAAAAAAGAATTATCCCATATTATAGGAGAAGCTATCGGTAAATGCAAAGCAATCGCAGATAAAATGGTTGGTTCTGCATCAAAAGCCTTGCAAATAATATCCGAAAATGGATTGAGCATAGATGATTTTCCTTTTGGCAAAAGCGGGTTTGTCGGTTACTTTTCAAAAACGGCACATGGCACATTGGAAAAATATGGCAAAAGAGTCGAAGATGCACTTTCATCCGATGACAAATGGTATTCGAAAAATTCCTCTAAAAAAGATATTATACGAACACTCATACCGCAGCTAAAGCCTTTATTGGAAGAGTTGTGCAAGACATATGATTCGACGCTTCAAATGCGTAATTCAACCAAACTGTTAAAAGAAAACTTCCGCAGTTTTGCCCTGCTCGACGATCTCACGGCCAAAGTCAAAAATATCTGTGCAGAACAAAACCTGATTCCCATATCAGAGACAAACACAATAATCAGCAAACTGATATCCGGCAATGATACTCCCTTCATATTTGAAAAAGTGGGCAATAACTTTTCTCACTATATGATCGACGAATTCCAGGATACCTCTTTGCAACAATGGAACAATTTCGTTCCTCTATTGCACAATGCAGTTGCACAGGATGAATACAATCCTGTTCTTCTGGTAGGCGACATAAAACAATCCATTTATCGATGGAGAGGAGGAGACTGGCAAATATTCGGCAAAAAAGTCGCAGAAGAATTTTCAAACATTACAATCCAGAGTCTTGATACCAATTTCCGAAGTTTGAAACGTATCGTAGATTTTAATAACCGTACGATTGAAAATTGTGTAATCACAGACAATAACAGGCTGAATGACATGGTGACCGCTGCGGCAGACGACAAAATGATCTCTACGGAGACGAAAAACGAACTTGTAGACATGCTTGCCGATGCTTATAAAGGCCAAGCTCAAAAACCTGCGGATAACCGTGAATCAGGATTTGTCCGTATCACCGAATATCCTGTAAATGAAAACAATGACACATCTCCTGTAATTAGGACCATTGAGGAGTTACAACAACGAGGTTTTCGTCCCAGTGACATAGCAATTCTAGTAAGGTATAAATTCGACGGGGTCGATATAGCGGGTGAACTGTTGGATTACAAGATGCAACATCCCGATTCTCCCTACAGTTATGATATAGTAACGCAAGAAGCACTGACAATAAGCAACTCGTCAGCAGTAAGTTTTATCATGGCTGTTTTCGCCTTGAGCAACAATCCGAAAGAGAGTATAAAATTGGCTGTCTACAACCGTTATCTCAATAAAAAGATAGATAGTCCGTTATCCGAAGATGAAGAAAAATTCATCAAAAACTTACGTCTGCTATCCATCGAAGAAGCATTCGAAGAGATAATAATACACTATTCTTTGGGAGACAAAACAGATGAAACAGCGTACATACAAGCTCTACAAGAGCAACTTATTTCATTCAGCACATCGAAAATATCAGACATCCCGTTATTTCTCAAATGGTGGGACGAAACAGGATGTAATAATTCGATCAAACTTCCCGAAAATTCAGGAGCAATCACCATCATAACAATCCACAAAGCAAAAGGGTTACAATATAAAGCTGTCATTATACCATTTTGCAACTGGCCCCTGGATCCGAAAAACGGATCGGTGATATGGACTAAAAGTAAAAAGGGAGATTTTTCCCAATTAGGACAAATTCCTGTAAAATACAAGAAAGAGATGGGGAACTCCTATTTTGCAGATGATTTTTACAGAGAAAAAGTATTATCACATATAGACAATATCAACACATTCTATGTTGCTACCACACGAGCTGAAGAAGAGCTTCACATAATGATACCTTTTAAGACGAGCAAATCACAAAAAAGGACCTCATCGGGGAAAGCTCCCAAAATAAGCGATCTCATCATGGAGAGCATATATTCTGACAGCAATATGGTACGTACTGACATGGAAGATGGGTCTACTACCTTCGAATATGGCACTCCGATAATGCACGAACATTCTAAGAAAGAGATAACTCCCGCAATATGCTATCCTGCAAACAGACCTGGCATGAGATTGAAATTCCGACTCTCCTCTCAACGCTATTTCGATGATGACACGGTTGGAAATACTGTACTTTCCCCACGTAATTACGGTATGTTAATGCATAAAATATTCGAGAATATAACCGATATTTCTCAAATAGACGACGCTCTCGAAACAATGCGTTCGAACAGTACCATATCCGATAAAGAGGCTAAGAAAGTAGGCTCAATGATAGAAAAATCATTTGAAAATCCTCTTATCAAATCGTGGTTTTCTCCGGAATGGGACACGGTACACAATGAAAACGAGATTATCATTCCATATTCATCCGAAGGCGGTTTACGCCGTCCGGACCGTGTTATAACCAAAGGGACAGATGCAATCGTCATAGACTACAAATTCGGACTTCAACACAAACACATTTATATCAGACAGGTATCTGAATATATGGAACTACTCCGCAAAATGGGTTATAAAAATATAAAGGGATACCTGTGGTATGTCGAACTCGACGAAGTGCAAGAAGTCCCGTTTAAATAATGTCAGACTGATAAGTTACAGAAAAGATTCATTTTTCTTTTCTTAACCAACATACATACGTCATACATTTATAAACCGGTTTTTCTCTGTCTACAATCACTTTTTCAATAGTTTCAGCACAAGAGCCGTACGACTGACATTATAAACCTTAATATAATGACGTGTAACACCATCTTCACACTTGACCGAAAAACTGAATGAAACGACCGAGTCATCCACCAGTCCAAACCCGCCGAAACGTTTGTCGTCACTATTCAGAATAATCTTGTATCGCCCCGGATAAGGCACCTCCATGACATAATCGGGTATGCTGTTAGAAGGATGCCAATTAAAAATATAAACTATATCATCATGATTGAAAACAATAGTTTTATTTGTATAGTCCATACCTCTATTGTAGGCATAACCTCGGGCCAATAACTTATATTTTTTCACCATTTTTATCATTTCATGGTCGAATTTTCCAAGATAGCTGTATCTCAAAAAACCGTTATCGACCAAACTCCATTGACGACGGGCATAAGCATAACTCCAACCATTACCCTCACGCGGAAAGTCAATCCATTCGGGATGACCGAACTCATTACCCATAAAATTGAGATAAGCCTGCCCTGCAAGCGAAATGGTAAACAATCGTATCATCTTATGTAATGCCATTCCCCTGTCCACAATAATATTCTCCGTCGCACGGTTCATATCCGTATACATCTGCTTATCCATAAGACGGAAAGCGATGGTTTTATCACCCACCAATGCCTGGTCGTGCGACTCGCAATATGCTACGGTTTTGACTTCGGGCAGACGATTGGTCATCATGTTCCACATTTGCCATAGATCCCAATCCTCATCACGTTGCTCTTTCAGCAATTTAATCCAAAAATCGGGAACAGCCATTCCCAAACGATAATCAAATCCGACACCACCCTCTTCTATCGGGATACACATTCCTGGCATACCGCTGACATCCTCGGCTATAGTGACAGTATCAGGACGAAATTCATGTACAAGTTTATTGGCTAAAGTCAAATATGTCAATGCATCGTCATTAACATCGGTAAAAAACTTCTCGCGACAATCGAATTCAGTATACCCATGATGATGATAAATCATCGAAGTAACCCCATCGAACCGGAATCCGTCAAAATGGAACTCATCGAGCCAATATTTCAGATTGGACAACAGAAAATGTCTCACACCAGCCTTACCGTAATTGAACAATTTGGAGTCCCAATAAGGTTGGTACCCTGCATCGCCCGGAGGTGAATAAAGATGATCCGTACCATCCAGTTCATTCAATCCTTCATTAAAATTCTTTACATAATGAGCATGCACCACATCCATCACAACTGCAAGTCCCATTTCATGCGCACGTTTGACAAGAGCTTTCAACTCTTCCGGTGTTCCGAAACGTGAGGAAGGTGCGAAAAAATTACTTACATGATACCCGAAACTTCCATAAAACGGATGTTCCGCAATAGCCATCAGTTGAACTGTATTGTATCCTGCTTTTTTAATACGATGCAATACATGCCGTGTAAATTCCCTGTAAGTACCCACACCCTCTTTTTCCTGACTCATACCTACATGTGCCTCATATATAAGTAAACTGCCGACATTATGTATATTGAAATTATCGCCTTCCCAATCGAATTGTTTTTCAGGCATCCACAGTTGACCGGTGAAATCTTTAGTCTTCTCATCCTGTACGACACGTCTTATATATGCCGGAATACGTTCATGCCATCCGTTATCTCCATGCACCAACATTTTGACATGTGAACCGTGCACCAAACGTTCTTTGTAAATATTATCGGGAAGGAATATAGACCACACCCCATCGACTCCTTTATTCAAACGTAATTCTGTCCGTTGCCAATCATTGAAATCACCCATCAGATAGACATCTTGTGCCCCCGGCAACCATTCGCGAAACCACCACCCTTTCTCGACAGGATCATACTGAAATCCGAAATAAAGATAACCATTGGCATAATCGACAATATTGCCCGAGGCACGCTCTATTTCCTCCAATGCTTTCAAGTAACGTTCATGACGAGCCACCATTTCGTTTTCAACGGGCTCCAGCCATGGATCTTTTTTTACGATTGCAAGACGTTCTCCGTTCATTATCTTATTTTTCTATAAATTATTCATATGTTCTATTGTACTTACTTGCATCAGCATATCACCGACCTCTTTCCCCATGTTCTCCGGGAACCTTACAACTACGAAAACAGGCAACTGTCTGTGTCTTATGTAGAAAACACCGGCAATAGCCTTACATTCATCATCGGCACATTGGCTGGCATAACCCACTATGCCGTAATCGACAGGCATAAAAACCTCTCTCGAGCTGCCAACAGGTTTATAACCTTTCTCTCACAAATACTCATAAAACGCATCTGGGACAGATTCCGGCACCGGAGCATACCCCACTTGAACATCTTTTTCAATACCAGCGGCCCTATTCATCAATAGGCTAACCACATGACTGTTTACATCTCCGATAGTTTGAATACGAAATATTATTCCATTACCTTTTGCCGTAAACGCGGCATCCGATGAGACTGTTATCTCCATTCCTGGAACAAGAGGGAAGGTAATGCCACCCATATTCCAAGTGGTCGACTCTTGCGAATATAACGACACATAACTGAGAATCGCACAAACAAAAACAAATACATTCTTTTTCATATGGTACGATTTTGGTTAATACTCGGGTAAGATACAATGTATATGTAAAAATAACTTTTATTTGGCTACCATCCAAAAAGATTTGATATATTTGTATGGATAGAATAGTGTCAAAGTAAAATAAACTTTGATTTTATCATTCGAGTTTCGCTACTTTTGTGACAAGGGACAAAAGCAGTATAAAAATTAAATACAAAATTATTATCTGTTTATGTTTAAAGGACACCCGAAAGGACTTTTCGTATTGGCATTGGCTAACATGGGCGAAAGATTCGGTTATTACACCATGATAGCCATTTTCGTATTATATCTGGGAGCTAAATTCGGTTTCAGCAATCATGTTACAAGCACAATATTCGGTGCATTTTTAGCTCTTGTATATTTACTGCCGGTATTTGGAGGACTTCTTGCCGACAAGGTTTTAGGATACGGGAAAACTATAATGATAGGAATCGTCATAATGTTCCTGGGGTATATTATTCTCGCAATTCCGACCCCGGCCAATACGACAGCTATCGTTACCGTATGCGGGGCATTGTTATTAATATCGATAGGAACTGGTTGTTTCAAAGGTAATCTTCAGGCATTGGTCGGAAACCTATATGACAATCCACAATACAGTGATAAACGAGACCTTGCATTCAGTATATTCTATATGTGTATAAATATAGGAGCCTTTTTTGCACCATCGGCAGCTGAAGGTATTTCAAATTATATACTTGCAAAACATGGACTTACGTACAATGCAGCCATTCCTGAACTGACACATCAACTGATGGCCGATAACATTTCGGCTGAGAACCTCACTAAATTGGGAAATCTCGCTGTTGAACAAGGTTACACCGGAACGAATCTTTCTACTTTCGGACAAAATTATATAGACACGCTAAGCATGTCATACAATTATGGATTTGCAGTAGCTTGTGTTTCTCTCATAATATCAATGTCGATTTTCTGGTTATTCCGAAAACAATATCAAAACGCTGACAAAACCGAAAAACAGAAAGCAGAAGATAAATCTTCTGCCAATACAGTGGAACTTACTCCGGCTCAAACAAAAG
Source organism: uncultured Alistipes sp. (assembly GCA_949296995.1). Taxonomy (GTDB): domain Bacteria; phylum Bacteroidota; class Bacteroidia; order Bacteroidales; family Rikenellaceae; genus Alistipes_A. The sequence goes on from CASFSC010000188.1 coordinate 13,506, forward strand.
AACGTGTAACTGCTCTCGGAATAGTATTTGGGGTGGCCATATTTTTCTGGATGGCATTCCACCAAAACGGATTGACAATGACATGGTTTGCTCGTGATTACACGATTTCTTCGATAACCGGTGCAGATAGATTTTGGTTCTCTCTTCTGACATTATTACCATTGATTATAACTTGTTACGGCATTATAAACATATTTCAGGCCAAAGGTAAAGGCCGTATAATTGCATCAATCGTAACTGTTGCAGGAGCTGTTTTAGGGTATCTAGCATACGATTCTCTTTCGCCGGCAATGAATATTGTCCCTCAAAAATTCCAGCAATTCAATCCTATGTTCATAATAATATTGACACCGATTACAGTAGCCTTTTTCTCGTGGTTGGCTAAAAAAGGCAAAGAGCCTCTTGCCCCTCGTAAAATAGGAATAGGAATGTATATTGCTGCAATAGGATTTGCTGTTCTTGCGATAAATTCAATCGGACTTCCTACGCCCGATGCTGTAAAGGCATCAGGAGGTGTCAGCTCAGTATTAGTCTCTCCAAATGTTCTCATAAGTACCTATTTCGTGCTGACAATAGCAGAACTGTTCCTTTCTCCAATGGGAATATCATTCGTATCCAAAGTAGCTCCTCCTAAATATAAAGGACTTGCTCAAGGAGGATGGCTTGCTGCTACGGCAATAGGTAACTATCTCGTAGCAATAATAGGTTATTTATGGGGAGGTATGCAACTATGGATATTATGGAGTATAATTATAGTGTGTTGTTTATTGTCGGCAACAGTTCTGTTTTCTGTAATGAAACGACTTGAAAAAACAACCTCTGAAGCATAATATAGGAATATATAAATGTAATACGACAAATGACCAAACTGACATTTTTGGGTACAGGAACTTCGCAAGGAGTACCTGTTATAGCATGCGGATGTTGGGTATGTACTTCACACGACAGCCGAGATAAAAGACTTCGCACATCAGCTCTCATCGAATCGGACGGGGTAACCATAGTGATCGATGCAGGGCCTGATTTCAGACAACAAATGTTGCGGGAAAATGTAAAACATATAGACGGCATATTAATTACACATGAACATAAAGATCATACGGGAGGACTCGATGAGATACGCTCATTCAATTATGTAACAAAAAAACCTGTAAATATTTATGCCGAACAACGGGTACAGAATGTGATAAAAAAAGATTTCGATTATGCTTTCGGAGAAAACAAATATCCAGGAGCTCCCGATTTCAATCTAATAGATATTGAAGAAAAACCTTTTACCGTAAAAAGTTTAGATGGCACAAAAAGTATCGAGGTAATCCCCATAAGAGGAATGCATTATAAATTACCCGTATTTGGTTTTCGCATAGGCAACCTGGCATATATCACCGACATGAACAATATACGGGAAGAAGAAATTGACAAAATAAAAGGTGTTGACACGCTTGTCATCAATGCGCTTCAAAAGGAGCACCATATGTCTCATTTTTCATTGTCCGAAGCCTTGCACATCAGTTATCTCGTCGGTGCACGTCAAACATATCTGACACATGTCTCACACTTGATGGGTAGATTTGCACAAATAGAAACTGAATTGCCTGAGAATGTCAATTTTGCTTACGACGGACTAAAAATAGAGGTTAAATAAAAAATTATGGAAAAACTGCTGCTGATAACACCCCCATTTGTACAGGTGAATTGTCCCTACCCTGCAACGGCATATCTCAAAGGTTATCTTACGCGCAAAGGTTTTGACGTAGAGCAGAAAGACCTCTCCATAGAACTTATAAACAAAATATTCTCACGCAATTTTCTGGAAAAAGTGTTTGACCTGTATAAAGGTTCTAATGACGAAAATTTGGAACGTATATATGCCTTACGTACAAAATATACTGAAACGGTCGACACTATAATACGTTTTTTACAAAATGGCGATTCGACCATAGCAAATCTTATTTGCGGAGCAGATTTTCTTCCTCAAGCATCCCGTTTTGAGACGATTCAGGATCTCGATTATTTTTTCGGCACATTGGGTAATGCCGATTGTGCAAAATATCTTGCGACACTTTACCTGCAAGATTTAAGCGACTTTATACGTGCAACTGTATCCTCACATTTTGAAATCGTCCGCTATGCGGAAAAAATATCGTTGTCGGTAAAATCTTTCTCTCAACTTGAAGGCGAACTCTCTACTCCACGCAATTTAATCGAAGAAGAGATGACCGCACTTATGCAAGCATACATAGATGAATACGGGCCGACCATGATAGCTTTCAACGTTCCGTTTCCCGGCAATCTGCTTGCAACATTGAGGTGTGCACAATATATCAAAGAAAAACATCCGCAAATCAAAACTTTAATGGGTGGCGGATATCCGACAACAGAACTGCGTAATATGACCGACAAGGGCATTTTCAAGTATATCGATTACATAATCCTCGATGATGGAGAGCTGCCTCTTGAACGAACATTATCCGGCAATAAACTTTTGAATACATATACTGCCGAAGGATTTTTCAACGGCATGGATGACAATAATGAAATCGGCCTCAACCAAAAGACCAATACAAAGCATACTCATTCACACATCACGCACATAGAGCGAGGCTGCCCCGATTTCAGCGGATTGCCACACAACAAATACCTTTCTTTAACAGAAGTGACCAATCCAATGCATCGGTTATGGAGCGACGGGCGCTGGAACAAAATGATGATTGCACACGGCTGTTATTGGGCCAAATGTGCATTTTGTGACACATCCCTCGAATATATTTGCCGTTATGACTCAATGTCGGCATCACAATTCGTAGATTACATGGAAGATGTCATGCAACAGACGGGAAGCAGTGGATTCCATTTTGTCGACGAAGCGGCTCCGCCCAAAATGTTAAAGGAAATATCGCTCGAAATATTGCGAAGAAAATTAAAAGTCTCCTGGTGGACCAACATCCGTTTCGAAGCGAGTTACACGGGAGATTTATGTTCACTTATGGCTTCGGCAGGGTGTATTGCCGTCTCGGGAGGTTTGGAAGTTGCCTCGGACCGTATACTGAAACTTATGAACAAAGGAGTAGACATCGAACAGGCTACAATCGCCATGCGCAATTTTTATTACGCAGGAATAATGGTGCACACATACCTGATGTATGGATTCCCTACCGAAACGCTTCAGGAAAGTGTCGACTCTCTTGAAATAGTACGCCAAATGTTCAGGGCGGAACTTATCAGTTCAGCTTTCTGGCATCGTTTTGCAAGAACAGTCCATAGTTCTGTGGGAATCAATCCAGAACGTTTCGGCATAAAAGCAAAAGAACAAATCCCAAATGGATTTGCAAATAACGAAATACCTTTCAACGAAAACCGCAACTACAACCTCAATATGGTTGGAGAAGCACTGAATGATGCTCTTGCAAATTACATGTATGGGAATGCGATAAACCGCCCCGTCCATAAATGGTTCCGAGGAAAAGACATTCCTGAAACAACAATAGAAAATTCACTTATAACAGATCATCTGATCAAACCGGACTCATCGCGTATTTACAATGAATCTGCCCGTTTGGTATGGATAGGTGTACAACCTGTACGCAATGAAAACGGATTGACATTCCATTCAAATTCAGACAGCAAACACATCAGATTCACGCCATCTGAGAGCGATTTTTTAATAAAAATAACTGCTCTTTGCAGCAATTTAGAACGAAAAACTTTATTCAGCGAAATAAAACAAATATATTCCGAATACAGTAATGAACCGTTTGCGGTATTCTACCATTCAAAAAAATGGGATATACTTCGTAAATACGGATTATTGCAAATATAAAAAACAACAGATATGAATTTTAAAGACAAAGTGGTTGTAATTACCGGCACATCTTCCGGCATAGGCAAAGCTCTGGCAAAAGAATTTGCTTCACTCGGAGCAAAAATAGTCATGGGAGCACGCTCCGCAGACAAACTTTCAGAATTGGCAACGGAATTACAAGAAAAAGGTGCACAAGTAGCCTATACAGCAACCGACGTAACAAACGAAAATGATTGTAAAAATCTGATAAATAAAGCCGTAGATAAATTCGGAGGAATTGACATTCTCATATGCAATGCAGGT
>CASFSC010000189.1 GCA_949296995.1 uncultured Alistipes sp.
ATAAAGATGGCGCAAATATGGGCCGAAAATTCCTATTGCGTTCGCCGTCAGGTTGGAGCTCTGCTCGTTAAGGATAAAATGATAATTTCCGACGGATACAATGGCACCCCTGCCGGTTTTGAAAATATCTGCGAGGATGAAATGGGCAAGACCAAACCTTATGTTCTTCATGCCGAAGCCAACGCTATAACCAAAGTGGCCAAATCGAGCAACAGCAGCGAAGGAGCGACACTGTATGTTACCTCCTCGCCTTGCATCGAATGCGCCAAATTGATCATTCAGAGCGGAATACGTCGAGTAGTTTATTGTGACGAATATCATTCGACCGACGGAATAGATCTTCTCACACGAGTAGGAATAGAGGTTGTTAAAGTAGAGATTAAATAATCCCATATTAGAGATCTTACAGCTGATGAAATCCTATAAGGAGAAAAAGAGTCAACAATATAATGAAGACCGTAATTGGGATCGTCCGATAGCATCACGATATGCAGGAGGCGATTATAAATTGATAAAGGTCTTTGTCGAAGGTTACAACGATGTAGCTTTCTGGCGCGGTATATTCGATGACTTTGAAACAGACAAGCTGAAATTTGAAATCAGCGTTCCTTTACGGGAAGATCTGGCAAAAGGGAAACGGGTTCTGCTCGACATGATAGATGACAGGGATGAAGATGTTCTGCTATGTATGGATAGCGACTTCGACTATATTTTCGACGGCAAGACAGAACAATCGAGATTGGTAAACAATACTCCCCGACTGTTTCATACCTATGCATACGCGACTGAGAATTATCTGTGCTATCCCCCATCGTTGCATAACGTATGTGTAAAAGCCACAAAAAACGATACGGTAATTTTCGATTTCGAACAGTTTCTAGAAAAATATTCACGCATTATCTATCCGTTGTTTTTATGGTATGCATATTCCGCAAGGAGGAAAACGGAGAAAATATTCACTTTATCCGATTTTCGCAGTAGCGTAAGGCTCAATTTTGTAGATATCAACAATAATGGAGAATCCACACTTGAATGGTTATACCGACAGGTACGGAAACGCATCGAAATACTTGAAAGACAAAATCCCGAATGGATAAGTGATGTCAACCATTTCGGAAAAGAGATATCAAAATATGATGTCAAAGCCGAAAACGTATATCTGTTCATGCAGGGGCATACCCTTTTAGACAATGTTGTACTTATTCTTCTACATACGGTTTGCGAAAAGTTGAGAGACATGTCCACACAACGCATATCGGAAGGTAAAAAATTCGGTGTTGCACTAAAAAATGAAGTGAGCAATTATAATAATTCTTTGCGTAACGTAAGGGAAGTATTGCTCAACAACGAACAGTACAAAGAATGTTTTCTTTATAAAAATCTGCAAAAAGATATAGAGACCTACATAGAGGGATTACATTTGGATTAATTGACAAAAACATTATGGCAGACACTATTAAGAATTTTCCGGGACGTTTGTATAAAATGACCAAACTGTTTTACCGCGAAGTCCCGTCGCAAGTTGCAAGCCGTGATTTCATAGACAGACTGACCAACCTGCTCTTCCCCATAAGGGATAATAAAAATCTGTCGCAAGCCGAAATAGATCTTAACTGGAAAAATCTTCAAAATGCTTTTACAGCCATAATCACCCCTCTGGGCAGTGATATGGAAGCGCACTCTGAAGAGATGACTCAAAAGTTTTTCAGTGAAATTCCATTGATATTTACACGGTTGATGCAAGATGCCGAGATGTACAACAAATGCGACCCCGCATCCTTTTCACCGGAAGAGATCATATTGTGTTATCCCGGTTTTTACGCCATGATGGTGCACCGTCTGGCACATATCATGTACAAACTGAAAATTCCGATTCTTCCTCGTGTAATATCCGAATATGCACATAGTCAGACAGGAATAGACATACATCCGGGTGCGACGATAGGTCCTCGCTGTTATATCGACCATGGGACAGGCATAGTAATCGGTGAAACCTGTATTATAGGCAAAAATGTCAAAATATACCAGGGTGTAACGCTGGGTGCCACTTTCGTAGACAAAGGGCTTTGTGGAGTCAAAAGACACCCGACCATAGAAGATAATGTAATTATTTATGCCGGCAGTACTATTTTAGGCGGGGAAACCGTTATAGGTCATGATACTGTCATAGGAGGTAATGTCTGGTTGACAGAATCGGTTCCCCCTCATTCAAAAGTTTACCATAAACCTGAAATCATAATAAAAGGCAAGTAACGAAAAATGAATCGAAAAAATATCGGACTTCGAAAAGGCATCGATTTTACAACTCTGTTACAAAGACTTCTGATACTGTACATAGCATGGTTTCTGTGCCGTATCGTATTTTATATTCAGAACAGTGACCTAATAGGTCCTCTTTCATGGAGTGAAATACCGACACTTTTATTAGGAGGACTGGTTTTCGACAATGTATCTATATTGTATGTCAACTCATTATTCATAATATTGTCGTTATTGCCGTTTCATTTCAGAGAAAAAGAGATATATCAAAAAATATTATTTTGGCTGTATATCATTACCAATTCAGCCTCACTGATTTTAAATCTATCCGACGGAGTCTATTTCCATTACGTAGGCAAACGCTTTACAAGCGACGAACTAACATATCTTGATACCAACGACAACAATTCCGCCATAATATTCAAGGCGATGACCGAAAACTGGTATCTCGTACTATTCTGCATACTGCTGATATGGGGTATAGTGTGGTGTTACCGTCATATAAAATATACTCCCACCAAAATAGCAAACAAATGGACATATTTCGGGGTTAACCTGCTTATAATGTTAGCCGGCATAACCCTTGCCATAGGAGGAATACGAGGCGGATTCGGAAGTTCACGTCCTCTGACACTGAGCAATGCCACAATATATACATCATCCAATCTTAAAGCGACACTCATATTGAGCAATCCTTTCTGCATGCTTCGTACACTCGATAATAATCCTTTGGTACAGGCCAACTATTTCGATCAGGAAACGGTCGCTTCAATATATACTCCTTACCACTATCCTGCACAAACAGATAGTACGGTTAAAGCTACCGCACCCGTATTAGGAAAGAAAAATATCGTCATTTTTGTTCTGGAAAGTTTCAGCAGCGAACATTCCGCATTACTCAATCCAGATCTATATCCTGATGGTAAAGGATTTACCCCGTTTCTCGATTCATTGATGCGTGAAGGCTATTATTTCCAAAATACATTTGCCAGCGGTCACAAGTCAATAGATGCTCTGCCGTCAGTTTTGGCTTCGATACCTTCCTATCTGACCCCATTCGTATTGATGCCTCAATCCATTTCCAAAATGCGAGCCCTTCCAGAAATTTTGGGAGAAATGGGTTATACAAGCTCTTTCTTCAACGGTTCGCCTCATGGCTCGATGGGTTTCGGAGCATTTACCAATCTCATTGGAGTTAAAGATTATTACAGCATGGATGACTATGAAAAAGAGAGAGGTAAGAATGATTACGACGGTTGGTGGGGAATATGGGACGGTCCGTTCCTTCAATACATGTCGAATAAATTGAGTGAAACTCCACAGCCGTTTCTGGCCTCTGTTTTCACACTAACATCGCACCATCCGTTCAGAGTGCCTGAAGAATATGAAAATATCCTGCCACAAGGCAAAACCAAAATTCATAAATGCGTCGCATATACCGATATGTCTATTCGCCAATTCATGGAGACATCATCCAAAGAGGATTGGTATAAAAATACCATATTCGTTTTTGTAGG
>CASFSC010000190.1 GCA_949296995.1 uncultured Alistipes sp.
GCACAATTTTTTACGAAGATTAATTGAACGCTTTTGTGAAATCGGGTTGAAGTTTTTTTGAAATTTTTCATCTTAATACAAGGTTCGTATGTATTTGCTGCGCCCTACTTAAATAGGGGCTCCTTATCCCGAAATCGCGGGGTTAATTTGCCTGGTTCCGTTATTCATTCTCAACGTAAAAACTGATTAATTTTCCAACGGAATAAAATTGAAAATACGATGAGCTTTACCTGTTGCAGCCTGTGTGATGAATTGTACAACGCCTCCCTCAATATCTATTTGATTCTCGTGATGATGACCTGTTAAAAGAACGATGTCTTTCATATTGAGTATCTCTTCTTTGAATTTCACCGTGGAAGGAAGGTTCGATGTCCATCTTTCACGAGCCTCTACTTTATAATTCTGGTCTGTCTCCGGTCCCCAGTCGGGATTACCCATCCCCCAGGAACCTTCGGTGTCTACCGGTATATGCATCATTAAAACTATCGGTAATTTGCGTTTTTTTTGTTCAATGAAAAATTTTAACTGTTTATCGTCTACCTGATATGTGGAATTGTCGATGGCAACGAAATTGATGCCATTGATTACTGTTGAGGAGTAGGCAGGATTTTTCCCTTCATACAACGGTTTTAAACTCTTATTTGTCCATTCTCTGTTTTGTGCCATAGCATTGCCCAGCATACCTTCGTAATGCCAGTCGTGATTGCCGGCTGTGTATATAAACGGGATACTTGTTTTTTTTATCTCATTCATAACGAATTCTACACCTGACTCTCCCGGATAGTTGACTATGTCTCCTGTTAAAACTATCAAATCCACTTTTTCATTGACTGCCAACTCCATCAACTCTTTGAACATATCTTTCGGACTAACCATTTCTCCTGTTTGAAAATGTTTTACCATAGGATAGGCATTGTGCATACGTTTGGAATATGCTGCCAGTTGAGGGTCCGAAGGCATCGTTCCGCTGATATGAGAATCTGTAATGTGTAATACTTTCATCGGCTTTTCTATCCCTTTCATGTAAATAGATACATTGGTTTTCCCTTTGACAGTGTAAATATTATCTCGTGCCGATACTAAAGAGAAAATGGATAAAAATAAAATGAAAAATGGTAAAAAATGTTTCATGTGTCGGTATGATTAATAGTTAGGTTTAGTTCATTAGCGTCCTGTTTGTCCGTAAAGTTTTAATACTTTGTATGCCGTGTTTATTCCCAGTTCGCCTGCTTTACTCATGTCCAGGCTACCTTTACGTGTGTCTTTCAAGTATATCTGTATTAGTCCGCGGTTGAAATAGGCTTCGGCAAAACCCGGATTTAGTTCTATGGCTTTTGTATAATCCTCTATGGCTTCAGGCATAAACCCGGATAAACATAACAAATTGGCACGGTTATAATATATGACCGCATAATCAGGCATCAGTTTCGCAGCTGCGTTCAAGTCGGCAATAGCACTATCGTAATTGTAGGTGCGCGAAGTATTGCTTTTGAGTCTGCTTGCAGGATCGCTGTCAAAGGATATACGTTGTAAACCATTGTCAAGTGAGGAGATGAAGTCTATCATTTCGCTTTGTGTCGTACTGCGGTTGATGTAAAGGAATGCATTCGTCGGATCCTTATCTATCGCAGCCGTATATGAGTTTATAGCATTTGTGTACTGTTTTATAAGAGATTGGGATACTCCCTTCAGGAAAAGAGATTGCCATGATTCGTTGTGGACTTGAACGGAGTCTGTGAATTGACGGTCGAACATTATCAATGAATCGGCAGAAATATCGGTGTCGGTATTGGTCATGCTAAGATAGTCAAAGCCGACGGAACGTTTGAACGCTGCCAGTTCCTGTGCAAAATATCTTTGACTGAAAGGTATGGATGGTTTGCTTTCGGGACGTTTAAATGTAAATTTAAACATCGGTTGTAGTGTGATATCCGCATCGTGAGCAGCAATTTTGTTCAGATTAGCTGTATTGCTCCCGATTTTTGAGTCGAATGAAAGAAGTCGGTTGAATTGTTGGCTCGTGTCGGCATAGATCGAGAAGGTGCTGTCATTGAGTTTTGAACGATATTCTGCAATTTTGCTTTCGGCTATATTTTTGTCGTCCTGAGCCCCCTGGTTATCCCTAAGCAGGTATCTCAATTCCGAACGGCGTAAATATGCGTTTGCAAAATCAGGATATAGCTCGATGGCTTTGCTATAATCCGCTATGGCCGATTCATAATCTCCCAGCTGTGTCAAAAGTGCTCCTCGGTTGAAATATGCAAGAACGTTGTTAGGACTGAAAAATGTAACTTTATTGTAATCTTCCAGTGCTTTATTGTATGCTCCTATTTGAGTTCGCAGTAATGCCCTGTTGAAATATGTAACCGAACTTGTAGAGTCAAGAGTCAGTACTTTGTCGAAATCGGTCAATGCCTCTATCAGTTTATTAGTATTGGCATATACAACAGCTCGATTGAAGTATGCACCTATATCTGCAGAGTCTTTCTCTATTGCCATATTGAA
>CASFSC010000191.1 GCA_949296995.1 uncultured Alistipes sp.
TGTGTACGTGTGCCGGTTATGCGTGCTCATTCGGAATCGGTATGGCTTGAAACAGAAGAACCTCTTTCGATGGATAATATTCATAAGGCATTCCGTAATGCGGACGGGGTGGTTTTGATGGATGATCCTGAAAATAAAAAATATCCTATGCCTCTTCCTTTGGCTGGTGTCGATGCTGTTTATGTAGGACGTATAAGGATGGATTTGACGGAACCTAATGGGTTGGCATTTTGGTGCGTGAGCGATCAGATCAGAAAAGGTGCGGCTTTGAATGCAGTACAGATTGCTGAATATTTAATCGCTAACAACCATATAAAATAAAAGTAAGGTTCTGAAAACATAGATTATCTTATAAAAATAGAGTGCAATTTTATTGCACTCTATTTTTTGTAAGTATTGATACATCCGTGTCACTATTTTTTCATATACCTGTCCATTTCGCGTTTTGCATCTTTTTCCTTGATATATTCCCGTTTGTCGAAACTCTTGCGGCCTTTAGCTATTCCTATGACTATTTTGGCAAACCCTTTTTCATTTATAAAAACTTTGAGCCCAACGATAGTCAATCCTTTGTCTTGTAAAGCCCGTTCCATTTTTGATAGTTCCTTGCGGTGAAGCAGTAGCTTACGGTCACGTTTGGGTATATGGTTGTTGTATGTTCCCCAATGGTATTCGGATATGTTCATGCCCCGTAGGAACAATTCATGCTCGTGAAAATAACAGTATGAATCGGTCAGAGATGCCTTACCCAATCGAAGCGATTTTATCTCAGTACCCGACAAAACAATACCTGCTGTGTAGGTATCCAAAATCTCATAATCGAAGGTAGCACGTTTGTTTTTTATGGATATGTTTTTGTAATCCGCCATGTCTTTATATAACGTATTGTCTATTTGTTGTATTGGCGTTTGTTGCCGTTGGTACTCGAATTATTGTTTTGATTATTCCGACGTTTCCCTCCTTTATTGGTGAAATTATTCTTCTGATTAACCTTCCCTGTGCCGTTGGAAACAAAATTTTTACGCTGACGATTGTTGTTTTGGGGCTGTTTATAGTCGTTTTTGAGATTATTTAGTGTAACTTCGTCTATTTCTATCATATTATCGGACATTTTCCGTATATCTCTCATGATAACCTCATTATTCGGATGTTCCTGGTTGTATTCGAACGATTTTGCCCGCATGTATTTGGCTATTTGACCCGCCAACATCGTTTTTGCTTCTTCGTCTTTGATATCTTTTATGGCGTAAAGCATATTCTCGAGATTTTTCCCGTAATGTTTATGATTGATTTTTTTATCCGGATATGCAAGTTTATCTGGTTTCGGATAAAACATATCTTTCGACGGAATAGGATATGGCGAATCTACATCTAATTGAAAATCAGACATGATAAATAGATGATCCCACAGTTTATGGGTAAAATCGGCCGTGTCCCGAAGGGTGGGATTGATATTGCCCATAACCTCTATGACAGCTCTGGCTTGCTGATTGCGTAACTCCCTATCGTGGATCGTATGAAGGTAATCTACCATTTTTTGTATATGACGCCCATACTCAGGAAGTCGTAATTTCTTTCTGTCGAAATTATAGTTTGTATCCATAAATTTACGTTAACTATTTTAAAGTGTATTTTATACACTTGTTAAAAATCCCACTTTTTGGGGGTATTAATGTTCAGAAAAGAATAATAACATTGTTTGTTTGGATTGAAATGCAAGAAAGGAATTTTAGAGTTAATTCTTCCTCGTACCCATTATAGAATGGGAATATTTCTTATCTTTATGACAAAATTACATTGGAATTTCCGAAAAACCAAATATGTATTGAAATATTAATCATAACGAATCACTATGATAAAAGTGTTAGTTGTTGAAGGTGAACGGAGTATTCGCAATACACTGAAAGAGAGATTGGAGTACGAAAGCTATAAAGTTGATGTTGCTGATACTACCGATTCTGCATTTTCTAAATGTATAACAGGAGATTATGATGTTATACTCTATTCTCTACAAACTCCTGGGGCAGATGTGCTCGGTTGTATCAAAAAATTGAAAAATAATCATTTGAGAGCTCCTATTATTGTTATGTCGACAGTAAAAAGCGTAGATACTGTTGTTGAAGTTATGAAAATGGGGGCTTTTGATTTTATTCAAAAACCTATTGACCTCAACAAACTTTTATATTCGATACATAATGCTTTGGATGCAGGTAAAAAAGAGATATTGGAAATTCCCGATAAAATTGTAGGTGTAGAGCCAGTATTGCAAAAAATTACGTCTAAACAGCGTAGCTCAGGTATTCAGACAGCTGAGATGATAGGAAAATCGGCTGAAATGACACGTTTGAAAAAAATTATAGATAAAGTAGCTACTTCAGATGCACGGGTACTTATAATGGGGCCTAACGGTACAGGAAAAGAATTAGTAGCTCATTGGATACATAATAAAAGTAATCGTAGTAAAGCTCCTTTTGTGGAAGTTAACTGTGCAGCTATACCATCTGAACTTATCGAAAGTGAGCTGTTCGGACATGAAAAAGGAGCATTTACATCTGCGGTAAGGTCTCGAAGAGGTAAATTCGAACAGGCTGATGGAGGAACTTTGTTTTTGGACGAAATAGGGGATATGAGTCTTGCTGCACAAGCTAAAGTTTTGAGATCGCTCCAGGAAAATCGTATTACGAGGGTAGGGGGAGATGGTGACATTACTGTCGATGTGAGAATTATTGCTGCTACAAATAAAAATTTACGCGAAGAGATCGCGAAACACAATTTTAGGGAAGACTTGTATCATAGACTGAGTGTAATAGTTATTCCTGTACCTCCGTTAAAGGACCGTAAAGACGATATTCCGCTTTTGGTCGATTATTTTCTTAAACTTGTATGTAAGGAGTACAATGTTCCTGTCAAGCAAATAGATAAAAAGGCGTTAGATATGTTGATGCATATGGAATGGACTGGAAATATCAGAGAGTTGCGTAATGTCGTCGAAAGGCTTGTGATTATGAGCGAAGATAATATTACTGCGGAAGATGTCGAAATGTATGCAGTAGGAGTATAGTAGGGTAATGGGGAAAATAGAGCCTGGACGTGAAAATAAACCTCATATAGGTATATACGGACGTTGTAATGTCGGTAAAAGTTCGTTGCTGAATTTTATTACTGAATCCGATATTGCGATAGTCTCATCTCATAGCGGAACAACTACCGATCCTGTACGGAAAAGCTATGAAATACTCGATTTCGCTCCGGTTATTTTTATTGATACCGCAGGATTTGATGATATCTCTGAATTGGGTGCTATAAGAGTGCGTAAAACATTTGAAACGCTTTCTCAAATCGACATGGCTATCCTGGTTTATAAAGAGTGGGGTAGTTACGAAAAGAATTTTGAAAAACAACTGCAGTTATCCGGTATTCCGTATATAAAGGTCTTTAATGACGGAAAATTTCCCGATAGAGATTTTATCTTGGAGGAAATTAAAAAAAATCTGCCTGAAAAATCTTATAAAATCCCTTCTATCTTTGAAGGTAAAGTATCTGAAAACGATATTGTCTTTTTAGTGTGTCCGATAGACAGTGAAGCTCCGGCTGGGAGATTGATTTTACCGCAGGTGCAGGCTGTAAGAGCTCTTTTGGATAAACATGCAGTTGCTGTTGTCGTCCAACCCGAACAAATTTTCTGTTTATTTGACAAGGGAATACAGCCGTCTTTAGTAGTTACGGACAGTCAGATTTTTAAAGAGGTAAAAGAGATTATACCTTCCAGTGTAGAGGTAACCTCTTTTAGTATATTATTGGCTGCTGCAAAAGGTGATTATAAATTATATTTACAGGGATTGGACCATGTCGACAAATTAAAAAATGGGGATAAAGTGCTGATTGTTGAAAATTGTTCCCATCAGGTTAGTTGCGATGATATCGGACGCGTGAAAATTCCAAAGTGGCTAAGAGAATATACGGGCCTTGATTTGAATTTTACTTTTGTCTCAGGACTTGCACCGCTGCCTGCCGATATCGGAAATTATACATTAATGGTACAGTGTGGGGGATGTATGGTTACTCGCAGTCAACTGTTAAATAGAATAAGAGTGGCTCAAAATAATGGAGTGGCAGTTACAAACTATGGGATGTTGATCAAGAAGTTGAGGCTCGGATAGGCTGTATTTATGCTCTAATTATAATGAAAATGGCTCTGTTTGCGAATCGACTTTGGTATGGCATATTTAAACGGAGGATATGTCACGGTGTCATTAAAATATCAAATTGGTAATTTTTGTTATTCTTTATTAATATTTTCATGTACAAATTTGCAAACTGTTTTTTGTACGACTGTTTTCTCGTTATGCAATATTCCTAATTTAATAAATACTCTTTTTCATAGTAATAAACATACATGACAGAATTAACAATTGGAGGTATTGTCATTTCCAGTTATTGCTCTGTTTGCAGTTCCAGATAACGCTCTTTGCGTATTTTGACATTATTTTGCAAAGACTCTTTATAAAGTGTCAGTTCCTGCAAATGGTAGTTGCCTTTTGGGAAAAGACTCCCAAGTGAAGGCAGATAATATTTATCGCAGTCGAGTCCTTTAACGAGTAATACCTTATTGACCGGATCTACTTGTACAGTTACGTTATCCGATGTCGTAGCCGTGACCGTGTCACATCTCCAGTTTAACGGATTGATACAGATAGCCGATGGCGACAATACGGGACAAATACTTGCAGGAGATTCTACCGAGTTATAGCATATGGTTACGCCTGTGTCGTCACTTTTTTGTGCAGGTTGTATCGAACTGTATGTTTCTATTTCTTCCTCTGTTACACGATAGCCGATGACGTATGCTGCTATAAGGCGTGAAGCGATTTCCGGTTTTAGTGACTTTAATAATTCGACGACACATTTCGCTCCCTGGCTGAATCCTGCCAAAACAAAGGGACGACCATTGTTCTCATGTTCCATATAGTATGTAAAGGCTTTATTAACATCGTCCATTGCATATGGGAAACGTTCCTCGATTACACGTTCCCCTTCCATCCATGAATCCAATGTTATTTGTCGGTAGTAAGGTGAATAAAAGTTTGCCTCCATACCGAAAATTTCTGCGGCCAACTGATTGGAAGGAAGTAATGCCTCTATATGTTCAGGATTGTAAACGTCTGCATAATGTATAATATTCCCAGAAGTGTCTTGCCAATCCCATACACATGTCGGAAGTATGTAAAAAACATCTGCTTCTGCATCTTTATCAGATACGTACCACATTTGTTCTTTGGTATAATCGGGTGTGTCGGGCATAACACATTCCGGTATTTCCGAGGTGTGGCATGCGGTAAAAACTAAGACCAACAAGATCCAGAGTTTTTTAATCGGTTCCATATTTTTTCTGTTTTGAGATGATGCAAAAATAGTTGTTTTGTTTATCTTTGGGGAAAACGATTGAAAAATATGGCAACATTTGAGGTCAGGGGAGGTACACCCCTTAAAGGAGAAATAACACCCCAAGGAGCAAAAAATGAAGCATTACAAAT
>CASFSC010000192.1 GCA_949296995.1 uncultured Alistipes sp.
CACCAGGAGCACTGGCCCAACCCTGATAACCGCACATCACGAGCCCTTTATAAGAGTCGTATTTCTTTGCGGATACATTGTTTACGCCGGCAATCATAGCTGCCGCAGCCAACATCATCAAATAGTTAAGACTTTTCATAAATTAATTAGTTTAAATTAGTGATGAACTTTCATCTGTTTTTTATTACATTATTATATCCTTATTTCCGTACTATCTGCCAATTACAGTATCACTAATCAATTTTTATGATTCTTATATTATCAATTTTTCCTTAATACTGCGGTCATATCTGTCACACAGCATAACACATTAATCCAATATACATTGACATTATCCCATATAGGCCTTTAATGTCTGTCCTCAATTTTAATTTTGACTTAAGGTTATTTTTGCATAGGCATTTCAACAGGAAGGGTTTTACCTTTCTTTATCGCTTTACCAGCCTGTCCAACCAACCACATATAATGGTTCGAAGGAATGTCTGCATCCCTTTTCACAAAAGGACTTTCACCTACCGGAGGAGTAGCACTAAGCTTGAAAATAGCTGTTCCTTCATCTATCTCATCGAACATGCATACATAAATCATTTCTGCTCCGCTGTTCACTGCACCTTCCAGTTGCATCCATAAAAAACGTCCGCTCTGACGAGGTATAGCATCTATCGGATTATCCTTTCCCGGAAATTCTTCGATAGCATTATTATGCCAGCTGAATCCGGGGAACACTCCCGGCACATAATCTTTGCCGTGAGCTTTGGCCCATGCTATATCGGCTGCGATATTGGGTTTATATGCTTCATAAGTAGCTTTATCTTTATATCGACCCGGAGTCCACGGATGAATAATATCTATCTTTTCTATAATTTCATGCAATTCCGGACTGCCATTGGTATCACGGCCCAATTCACGCCAGTATGTAGGAACACCCAGATGAATCGAGCAGAAAAGAGGACTATCAGGGTCCTTAAGCGCATCGACAAGTTTATTAGGCACTTCATACCCGTATGGACGATCTTTGAATCCTACGCCCCAAATAGCCAACAGAGGTTTGCCATTATGATGCAAATAGCAATCATAACCTTTATCACGATTGTAAAAACCATATTTTTCGGAAAGCTCTTTCCAATCGTTAAGTATCATCTGGTCATCACCATCACGTAACCCGGACAAATCATACATAAGACATATGGTACGCCCATACTTCTGGGCCGCTTTCATTGCATTGTCGAAAACTTTATCAAAGTGTGCCTTCTTGAGATTGCCAGGTCGGGCATTATTCACAAACCTCTGCATAAATACCCCATCGATACCATTTTCTTTCATCCATTTGAAATGAAGGTCGACCGATGATGCATCGTGCGGACTGTAAAGCGTTGCCGTCGATCCATCTGCATATTTAAACGGGGTATCATATTGTATTTCATATTCTGACATCTCCGGCCAGAAATCTATCGTACACTGGCCCGGTTCGAACTTACCTTTACGTGTAGCATAATGTCCCCATCCCATATTAGCACCGTCTCCAGGAGCAGTAAACCATCCCTGGTAACCGCACATAACAAGCCCCTTGTAAGAGTCATATTTCTTTGCCGAAACATCCGTTCCCAATAATATTACGAATACACCGACAATAGACAAAAACAATATCTTTTTCATTTTGCGTTTACTATTTAATTTCTATTTCTACAAATTGGTCCAATCTCCTCCATAATAAGCCTTGTTTAATGCAATCAACATATCTTCCTGACCATTACGCATAAACAAATTTTCCAAATCTTTATAGAGGTAATACTGCAACCAATACCCATTGCTATATTTCTGATGAATAGAAGATGCTCTCTTTATTTTGGAATACCACCATGTATTAACGCCATATTTTTCAGCGACTTTCAGAGCCTGTTGGGCATTAGACCACATATTTTCCGAAACTTCTGACATAAGTCGTGTAAAATCGTCATACTTAAATTCCGAAATATCAATAATCTCACACGTATCGTCCATTCCGATTTCTTTCAGGTTAATGGTGTATTCAAACTGTTTATCACCATCCATATCATACTCTATAATGTCGAAAAAACCATTATTATCGCTGTCTGTATATTTCACGGTTGCAAAAACGGAGGGATCTTTAGACTGGAACGTACGGTTCCATCCCTGATAAAAATTAGCATTCTGATCAATACGCCAAGCACCCCACTCTGCTCCATACAGATGTATACGGCCGTCAAAACGGCTTACATACAGTTTTCCTCCACCGGAATTATCCATATCCCATTCTCCACGATCACCCGATGGATCTGACTGACTATTATTATCCAAACCGCCTTTATTGGTTCCGACTTTGAAAACATCGCGCGGATCGTAAAATTCTACTCGTTCCCACCGTCCGCAATCATCATCTTCATCGAATACAAAATTTACACGGTCCCATTTACCACGTTTAAAAATCAAATCCCATGCAGCATCATGATCCGGATATATCAACTCTGTCAACTGCCGATAACGAGGATCCATAAAAAATTTGTCTGCTTCGGGCAAACCGCGTAAATTTTTCACAGGATGCACCTGATCCATGTAATCGAACCCTTCATCGCCCTGAAATCCGACAGTCATATCGAAATCGAACTCATTGCCAGGACCATTATCATTATCCAGGTCTATACCGATAGATATCCAATCGGCACGACCTTCGAGCTGTCTGTTTACATAACTGTTAGCAGGAGCTGTTTTATCCTTAATTCTGGGTGAATCTACAACCCTTATTGCCATTTCGGTCAAATCATCATTATCGGGATCATAAAACAAAAACGGATTTTCCCAGTTGATACGCAAATCTTTTATGTCATACGTCGAGGTATGTATCTTCATAAAAGCACTTTTGCCACTATAATCCTCGTAAAAATCAGACAAACCCGTATGATCCCAACAGTTCAAGGTAAAAGTATTCCAGTTAATATAATTGAATACGTCATCTTTATCCGTATCAAGAACAATCATATAGTGTCCATTGGGCCACACCTCTCCCGTATTGACCGGAGGATATTCTATAACGAACTGCATATCGGCCTTACCGTCATTATCAGTATCCACCCAATCGATTATCAAATCGCCCTGTCCTCCGTAAATTCCGTCTTTATTACGGTCTATCAACAAGCAATCACTCGCCGTATCACCTTCGAAATCCCCTGTCTGCATATTTCCATTGTCATCGAGCCACAATATTGGAGTATCGTTATGGGTTACTGATTTAATAGCATCCGGTTTCCCATCTCCATTCAGGTCGATATACTCCGGTTTAAAACCGATAGGTGGAGGAGGTAAACGCCAGGGAGTAATTTGAGCTACTCCCTCGGCGTATATATTAACCACACTTAAAATCGCTGGTATAAATAAAAATAAAAAACGATAAAACATAATCAATCAAAATCTGCTTAACAATTAGAACTTTTCTGATGAAGGCGGAACATTGGCAAGATCACTTCCCCATTTTTCATTGGCCTTAGGTCCCATTACCAAAACGAGTTTGCCACCATTCTTTATGTCATCATGCGAGAACCACGGTTTGTTCCATTCCTGACCGTTCAGCGTTGCAGATTGAATATATTTATTGTGGTACGAAACATTTGTAGCTTCGATTTCAAATGTTTTACCATTACCCAAATCAATTGTACTCTTTTCAAATACAGGACTTCCTATATTATATGCAGGCATACCCGGGGTAACAGGATAAAATCCTAATTGAGTAAATACCACAAATGCAGTCATACCACCACCGTCTTCATCACCCGGCACACCCATCACATCGTCACGATAGTAGCAATCGATCACTTCACGTACACGTTTCTGAGTTTTCCACGGCTGTCCCGCATAATTGTACAGGTATGGAATATGAGTACACGGTTCATTACCTGCGCAATACATACCCATATTACCTGTCTGATCAGGGAATTTATTGTAGAATACATATTTACCGTGAGGAAGAGCCGTACGATACATATCGTCAAGCCCTTGAGCAAATTTTTCAGGACCTCCCATCAAAGAGACCAAATCGGCAAAATTGTGTTGAACATCCCAACGGTAGATCCAGCCATTATTTTCATCATAATAGTAGCGACCGCCCTGACCTCCGGACCATCTGTAATCGACGTCTTTAATAAATTCTCCTTTGGCATCCTTAGGATGGAAAAATCCTGTTTCAGCATTGAACAAATTGCGGTAATCCAAAGAGCGTTTCATACAATATTCATACTCTTTATCATCCCCGATAGCTTTGGCTATTTGCGCCAGACACCAGAAATCATACGAAGTTCCCAACGTAACCGGAACAGGCTGACGCATTTCATTAGGATTAACCTCTTTTACCGTTTCCTTTTCCCAGTCAGGAATAGCAGGGAAATATCCGTTAGCATGGAAGAAATCATCAAGTTCTGTTTTAGGCTGATACGTAAACGGCAACAATGATTTTTCCATAATTGCAGCCTTCCCAACCTCATATGCTGCTTTCAAATCTATATTATCGGCAATACCTTTTGCATATGCATCGGCTATTATGGCTACTCCGTGATTACAATTCATTGAATGACCATCTCCTGCAATACCAGGGAAAGTTGGCAACCATCCGTCCGGATTCTGCTGCCCCATCAAGATATAAGAATTGACCATAGCTTTTTCTTTCTCCGGTTCGATTAGAATACGCAATGGATGAACAGCACGGTAAGTATCCCAGATCCAGTCATCCGCATAGAACGGAGTTCCGTTGTCTTCATGCACCTGATGATCATAAGCACTCCAATATCTGCCGTCTTCAGAAAAATTTATCATACGTTCGTATGTACGGTATAACGAAGTATAGAACACATTTTTATCTTGTTCACGACCTCCTTCGACTTTTATCTTACCGAGAGCATCATTCCATGCTTTCTTGGATGCTTCAGCCAGTTTTTTTGTATCAAAATCTTTTATCTCGCGTTCCAAATTTTTCTTGGCCTGGTCTACACTTATATAAGAGATACCATAACGCATATTTACATCTTTCTGATTACCGAAATTAGCGGCAAGACTATTTTTACCATTCCCAAGATATTCACTGGATACTATCGGCTGTTCGGTTTCAACATATATATATACTTTGGATTTATTGTCCCGGCCCAAAACCTGATAACCTTCGATAGCACCTTGTTCATTTACATTAATTTCGCCATTACGTGCCGTTACGACTAATTTTGCATCTCCATCTTTTTCAAAATTGAAACGGTAAACTGCAGACTTTTCGGCAGGAGCGTAATCAACATTGATTTTTGCTTCATCCAAATACACATTCCAACTATAAGGAGTTATAGTTTCAAGATCATAGGAATATTTCATTACTGGCTGGAGCTCACTTCCTGAAGCCTGTGTAGGATTGAATGACATTGGAGAACCGCCCCTATGCGACGGTATAATAACCGGAAGTCCACTCATAAAATCGGCCGTATAATCCGTACGATTCGGATATATACGCATCATAGAGTTTGGACGGCTGACTGTAGGGTATGTAGGAACAAGCAGATGGCTTATATTTCCCACGTATGGATTAACATAATCGACAGGAGTTTTAGAATTTTCTCCTCCATTATTACAGCAAGAACCAAGCATAAGCGCACTCATAAGAGACGCTAACGCCCAACGAGTAGAAATTTTCATAGTTATATTCAGGTTAAGTTAAGTAACCCAAATTTAATTAAAAAAATTTCAAAATCAATTTTTATAAAACCAAAAAAGAGTTAATTGATTTATATATACCCTAATTAGAAGCCGAAATCCGTAACTTCCACATCATGGACAGTATCGACACTAGGAGCCTCCGCAGTTTCCTGCACCTTCAATCCTTCTACAAAAATAGCAGGTGTTACAACAGGACATATCGAAGCACAAGCACCGCACCCTATACATATTTCAGGCCTTATACTTGGTATAGTAAGTCCTTCATTTCCAAAAGGAACCATATGAACAGCCTGTGTGGGACAATGTTCTGCACATGCACCACAATCCTGATGTTCACTATGCACGATACATTTATCGATAACAAAATGTACAGCCCCTATCCTCGTCAACTTTTTCTCTTCCAAAGTCAATGGAACAAGAGCATGATTAGGACAAACATCGATACATACCGTACATTCATAATTACAAAAACTTTCGGTACGGAATTTAAGATAAGGTTGCATTATACCAGTCAATCCGTTATCGAGGAAAGCAGGTTGCAAAACCTGTGTAGGACATTTACTTATACAAAGCTGACAAGCAGTACATTTATCTTTGAATCTTTCCAGAGAAACAGCCCCTGGAGGAAGAGGATGACGCGTAGGATCGGTTAACTCCACAGCTCCCGTATTTTCCAGCAATGTATCAGAAAACGCTTTGGCTGCAGGAATCATTGCAGCCGTCAGCAAAACTCCTTTAACGAAACGTCGGCGAGATACCTGCGCGGGAGATAATTTATTATCTTCAGAAGTATTTTTTTTCATGACATTATCTTGAACCCCCGAAACATTATCAACCGTAATATCTTTCTTAATAACAGGATGTACTGCATACCCCCTTTGTACAGACTATACGCCTTTGAAACAACTCCCGTTTTGGCTTTAGTATCAGAAAGCCACCCCGCCGGAGAATATGACAAAGCACCTTTTTTACATTTGCCGAGACAATTAAAACATGTCACACAACGACTGTGATCTACTTTACGATTCTCTACATCTATACATCTGGATTTACAGGAAGTTTCACACAATTTGCAACCCACACAATTATCCTTGAGCGTAATGCGGAACAGTGAAAAACGAGATATGAATCCCAATAATGTCCCTACTGGACACATCGTATTACACCATATACGTTCTTTTTTCCAGACAAGGAGTATCAAAACGACCAATACGACCGCTGCAATTCCAACAACGAGCCATGAACTGTTTTCAATATATACATTATAAAGCGAATAGTTCCCGAATGAAGTTAATATCGATGCCGCAATATTATTCAGCCATACAACTATCGGTTTAAACAACGAAACGGTGATACGTCCAAAATTGGAATACGGATCAAGCATCAACAATGGAAATGACACGCCTATTACAAACAACAACGCCGTAATAAAAAAGACACCGTAACGGAGCCAATTTATAGGCTTTTCATATTTGGTTTTAAATTTTTTACCTTTTTTAGTGATTTTGAGTGTCCAAAGTTTGCAACGCAATATAAAATCCTGCAATATTCCCAACGGACATATTACTGAACAATATACCCTTCCGAAGAGCAAAGTTAACAGGAACATTACTCCCAATATTGTAATACTGCCTGCCATGATAGCAGGAACTATTTGTATATGGAGCAGGGCATGCATCCATTGAGGAAGCCACCCTGCATAATCCAGAAAATACAATAAAATAGCGCCTCCTACAATTCCTGCAAAAAACCAGCGCAAATACTTCAGAACACGTGCTATAATCATCTGTTACAATTTGATTCTCTTTATATTCAGAGATTCCAGATTCCTTGTTCCCAATTTCAGTTTTTCAGCATTGGCAATATGAGTCACACTTGCCATATTTATCGGTTTAGCCTGATTGAACAGTCTCAATGCTGCAGTATCAACTGCCACGGGATCTTTGGAAGCCATTAATGATTTCAAGGTTACAACGTCATTGGCACTTTTACCCTGTGGGCCATTCTGCACCAAAGCACGATAGGCATCAACTATATGAAGAGCAGGTTTTTTACTCCATGTAACCGAATCGGCAATACATTGCTGAAGGTCCGTACTATGAAAAGCCTGTCTGTCCCATACGATTCCCATATAGTTTTTCATGGCACACGTCATTTTGGCTCCGCCATGATGTTTCAACACCGGCATATTAAACCACACGTCACAATCTACCAAAGCTTTATGAATTTTGGCTTTTTTAAGTTTCACTCCTTGAGGAAGAGTTACATCTACATAATAGCTTTCGTCATTACCAGGAACCATTTTACCTCCGGCAGCCTCAACAGCAGCCTTGATTCCACTATTCTTGTAACATTGAGTCCATTCGTCACATGTATGATCAAACACCAAAACTTCAGAGGCCCCTGCCCCAAGGCATTTTTTCACCATTGCTGCAACAAGTTCAGGATTGGTATTGGCAGCCAATTCGGGAGCTTTATTCCAACCTATATTTGGTTTTATAACTACCTTATCACCTTTTTTCACAAATGCGCCTATACCGCCATATTCAGCCAGAACTTTATCCAACATGACTGCAGGTTCTCCGCCCATCACAGCTACCATATCTACACCTTTGGACACTGAGCCTTTGCCTTGAGCCATCAGTTCGCGCATTCCCTTAAAATCTATTGTCGAGGCAATCGATGCGAGTGCAACCGACTTTAAAAACGTTCGCCTATCCATTTTAAATTTCTTTTTAAATTAAATTTAAATCTCAGGTAATCAGACTACTTTTGTTTTCTTGCAATTACCCACAGAGCTGCAATCTGAGCCAAAACACCAGGCCAACTTATAAGCAAGTCAGACCATGCGACAGCATATCCGAAGAATAAAGCACCTTCGATAACAAATCCCAGTATCTGCCAACCTGCAACCAACATAAGGATATTGAGCAGAGTGAAAGAATAACCTTTATATTGCCACAATCCTATTACCGTAGCAATTATTATAGATTTCAATATTACAGCACCCAGCATTATGCCTGAAGGCATTCCGAAAAGTGTAAAACTAACGAGAGGTGAAATAACAGCAGTAAGAAGTCCACACCTAACACCGAATTTTGCAGTGGCAATAAGAGTAAAGAACATTATCGGCATAAATGCCTTACCTCCGAAATTCACCATATGACATAATTGAGGCAGCAGCACATTACCTGCCACAAACAATGCAGCCCACAGATAAAGTGAATAATCCTTAAAAGTCAATGATTGAGTACGATAAACAGTTGCCATAATTTCAAATTTATTTTATAATTCAATTAATTATTGTTATATACAATACACAAAATACAAAAGTAAGATTTTCTGAAATAATTACAAATTTTAAGTCATTTATATAGCAAGAACGTTTTTTTTTACTATATTTGCATTGGTACACTACTAACGTTTTAAATTTAAAAACTTAAATATATGTTTAATGTAGCTGCAATGCTCCCGATGGGAGTCATAGGTCCCGCTCAGATTATTTTGATTGTTGTATTGGTAATCGTTCTTTTCGGCGGCAAAAAAATTCCCGAATTGATGCGAGGTATGGGTCGAGGCATGAAAGAATTCAAAGACGCTGTAAACAAAGATTACTCTGCTGAAGAATATAATCTCGACAATACAAATACAAACACAAATACGAACAATCAACCAAGTCAAAGTAAAATCGAAACTACCAAATCTGACGAAGCAGCAAAATAAGTGCTGCCCGTAAATGCGGAAATAGATAAAAGTTATACACTGAATTTATTATGTCAAATCAGGAAAAAAAGTCATCCGCAAACGAGATGACTTTTTTTGAACATATTGATGCCCTTAGGCCTCACCTTGTAAGAGCTGTGTTTGCTCTGATTATAATGATGCTTGCCGCTTTTCTCGGTAAAAAATTCATTATAGACTATCTTCTCATGGGACCTCAATCGCCGGATTTTTTCACAAACAGAGTATTGTGCAATCTATCACACTCTTTGCTGGGGAACGATACGCTGTGCATAAACCAGATCAAATTTAACATGATTAACACTTCGCTGGCCGGGCAATTCAATCTGCATATGCAAGTAGCTTTAGCAAGCGCAATTGTTGTGGGAGTTCCATATTTCCTATTTGAAATCTGGCGTTTCGTAAAGCCCGCTCTCACCGATTACGAAAGACGTAAAAGCCAAATGTTCGTTTTTTACGTGTCATTATGCTTTTTCGCCGGTTTATGTTTCGGC
Organism: uncultured Alistipes sp.; assembly: GCA_949296995.1. Classification (GTDB taxonomy): domain Bacteria; phylum Bacteroidota; class Bacteroidia; order Bacteroidales; family Rikenellaceae; genus Alistipes_A. The sequence continues at coordinate 9,939 of CASFSC010000192.1, forward strand.
TATTTCCTTATCGTGCCATTATCAATAAATTTCCTCGCAGGATATAAAGCCAGTGCCGAAATAATAAACATGATAGACGTAAAATCATACCTGTCAAACGTATTGCATGTTTCATTGGCTTGTGCGATAATTTTCCAACTGCCTTTTTTAGTATATTTCCTAGCGCGTATGGGAATATTATCTTCTGCTTTTTTGAAAAGATACAGACGCCATGCATTAGTATTATTGGCTATAATATCAGCTATTATAACACCTCCAGACATATTCAGTCTTATTCTTGTCGTCCTGCCATTATATGGATTATATGAACTAAGTATTTCTCTTGCCGTAAAGGTGGAAAAGAAAAAAGAAAAAGAAGAAGCTGAAGAAAATCAAGGTATCGTACGCCAATAAACACCGAATAAATTACGGCAATTAAAGCGGATTCAATAATAATAATTATAAAATTCTGACAATTATGAATATGAGGCTTCTATTGTTCGTTTTTATAATTTTCTTAATATCGGGATGCAATACTTCTAAAGAGAAAGCTATGTCGGGAAATCCCATTTTGGAAGGCTGGTATGCCGATCCTGAAGGGACGATTTTCGATGACACATATTGGATATACCCTACATTTTCAGACTATACGGAAGAATATGTACCTATTCCGGACTCATTATTGACCGAAAGACAAAAACTCGCACCTAACAAAAGTTATCTTAAACAGAGACATTTCGATGCCTTTTCATCGAAAGATCTGGTAAACTGGACAAAACATCCCAATATATTGACTATCGACGATGTAGAATGGGTCGAATATGCCATGTGGGCTCCGGCGATAGTACGAAAAGATGGCAAATATTTTTTTTATTTTTCGGCCAACGACATCAAAAACAATGATGAATTGGGAGGAATCGGCGTAGCCATATCAGACAAACCGGAAGGCCCTTTCAAAGATGCTTTAGGAAGACCGTTAATAGATAAAATACAGAACGGTGCACAGCCTATCGACCAGTTCGTATTCAAAGACAAAGACGGACAATATTACATGTATTACGGAGGATGGAGACACTGTAATATAGTTAAAATGGGTGATGACCTGACATCAATAATTCCGTTCGAAGATGGAGAAATGTTTAAAGAAATAACTCCTGAGGGATATGTCGAAGGTCCGTTCGTATTCATTCGCAACGGAAAATATTACTTCATGTGGTCGGAAGGTGATTGGGGAACCGCCAATTATAGAGTTGCATATTCCATTGCAGATTCTCCAATGGGTCCGTTTAAACGCATAGGGACCATATTGCAACAAGATGCCAATATAGCTACAGGGGCTGGGCATAATTCAGTAATAAACATTCCAGGAACCGATGATTGGTATATAATATACCACCGTAAACCTCTTGGCGACACCAACAGCAATCACCGCCATACATGTATCGACAAAATGGAATTCAATGAAGACGGAACCATAAAACCTATTCAGATGACATTCGAAGGTGTCGAAAGTAGACTTTTGAAATAAGTTATAACAATCATTCTTACATAGCCACACATAAGATTTATATTATTTCGGGCTAAATACATTAAAAGGAACCGAGTCTTAACAATTTATATTTACTGGCCTATCCTTCTCAGTGGTTTTATATAGAGAAGGAAAAACTATAAAATAAATATGGGTCTATACATGGCAGGGAAAATTGCACTGAAACATGCACAATAGGAATATTCAACAAATATTATCTGACAGCATCTTACATTATTGCAACATTGTCTGAGGCTAAAAATTGTTATATATCAAAACCGAATTAAGACATAGATACATTTAAGATAAGAACATGGATATTTCCCCAAAGAGAAGTATCCCTGTTTTCTAATAACCATAAAGAAATACCATATTTCACAGATTGCACATTCAAATAATAATCACACGAACAGCAATCCCAATCGGTTACAAAATATCAAAATGCAAGTTTTATACCTGCCATTGCGCCTATACCTACATCAGGATAGTGATTATACGGATAAAGTTTCCTGTTGAGCAGATTGTCAAGGTCGAGGAAAACTCCGAATACCTTGGAAATATTGTATTCAGCCTTCAAATTGAGGTCCACAACAGCATCCATCTTTACCATATCATACTGATCGGCCAATAATGTCGGATATTCATAGAAGAAACGACGTCCGATAAGATCTGCACCCGCACTGATAATGAATTTATCCTTACTATTGAATTTTAATGCAATACGACCTGTCATATTGGGCATTCCTCCGGCTTTTTCAAGATGCTTCATATCATATCCATAATATTGGTATGCAACCTGTATCCCGAACGATCCAGAAATACGTCCCTCAAGATCCCCTCCGATGGTAAACATATTGGCATTGTCCGTAACATAAGAGAACAAATTACGGGCAGATTCCAAATCATACATATTCACAAACATGTTCAGATTCTTGTAGAACGACATTCCAACAAAAACTTTATACGAAAAAGCAGACGATATACTTCCTGTAATACCTGCACGCCCGTTATACTCTTCGGTATTAGGCATAAACAGGCCTTGTATCACGTAAGGATTCTGAGCTACCGTATTACGATAACCGTTGTTACGCAACATTCCATCTATCTCCACGAAAGGAACGAAATATCCATTCGCAATATCAAATTTCAAATTAAATTTAGGGAAAAAATAGGTCTTGTTATTATTACCTCTACCCGCATCGAAATTATCATAAGTAAAAGTACAACCCAATGCCAAATTAAATTTATCAGTCACTAATCTATAAAGCGGAGTGGCTGAAATCATATTATCGGCATATATCAGATCTTTGTTCCCCTTATAACCTTCATACTGTGCTTTCAAGGTTATTTCATGCATACCGTTGAAAAGTTTACCCAAAGCGAGATAAGCCTTTACATCGGTTTCCCCCATATCGAATTTATCCTGAAAATAAGCGGCACTGGCACCTAACCGGAAATTAAAATAAGAGAGATCCTCAAAAGAGTGTCCGAAATTGAAATTACCTTTTATAGTGGAAAAATTCTGGCGCAACGCCGAAGCAGTAGTATCAATCAAAGGTATACCATCACTTTTATAACCATAGCGAGTAACCATGTCATAATCGTATCCTATACCGCCATCGATACCCAAATGTCCGAAGTCATAATCGCCGAATACCCCGACTTTATTATCAGTTCGCGAAGCGGGGACTTTCCATCCGTTATCATTTTTAATCTTACTCCATTGTCCGGTATGATTGACATAAGCGCCCCATTTACCTTTCGATTCACCTGCCGAAGAGTAATAGAAGTCCAACAGCGAACGTAAAGGATATCCGAATCCTGCCTTGATATAAAAAGGTGAAAAATTACGATACATGGTTGTATTGATATTCGCCACCTTTATGGGAGCCGTTTCAAAACCGTAGGAAATAGGCGTAGGTGTTATGCTGTAACTTATTTCTGGCTTCAAATCGACAGTATCGACCATATTGGGTTTTATATCCAACTTATCGGCTTCATTTACCGTAGGCTCATATGCACGGGTAACTTCCATCTGACGATTCAAGGCAGAGTTATTATCTTGTGCCTGAGAGATAAATGGCAAGAGTCCAAAGAAAAATGAAACTCCCGTAAATATAACATTCTTACACAACATATGTTTCATAATATTCAAGCCGATTGATTATTTGAGTGATTCAATTTTTTCCTGTGCCTCAGATACTACTCCGTCATTTTTATCGGGATATCCGTCAATAACACTTTGGTATGTAGCCTTAGCCTGGAATTGGTCATTACGCTGCACATAAATATCTCCAAGTATTATAAAGGCCTTACCCATCCAATATTGATATTGGGAATTGGATTCAGAGAATGAAAATACCTCTTTTTCAGCCTCATCCAGTTTACCTTGAGAATAAAGTATCGAGATAACCCGATATTTGGCTTCAGCTCCGTCACGGGTACGAGGATTTTCAGCTACAAGGCGATAATACTTCAATGCTTCATTATCATCATTGCGGGAATGAAGCGATTGCGCTTTTGCAAAATTGGCTTCCATCTTCACTGCATCATCGGCAAAATTAGAAGAGAGTGCCGCATCGGCAGCAACATCCATCAAAGCATCATCACCCGTTGCAACGGCCGAACGGATATATCCGCTAAGGGCCTCTCTCACGACAGCGGCCTGAACGGCTGTCTCGGCAAGCAACTTATATGCACTGGCAGCCTCCATGAAATTACCATCGTCGAACTGCATCTTAGCCACATTTCTCAATGCCGGAGTTTTATACTTATTGCTCGGCATGTTACCTACTTCAGTAAATGCACGTATAGCCAAAGCTTTATCTCCAGTATGCAGGGCACAATCTCCGATTGCATACAAGGCATCCGAACGATAAACTCCCCGATCATATTGCTTGAGATAATTTTCCATCAATGGTAACGCCTTATTGTAATCTCCCGACTGATAAACCCTATCGGCTGCTGCATATGAAAGAGAATCACGTTCGACAATGGTGACATTGGTTTCGATGCCGCTCTTCTGCGCAAATGCAAAATAGGAATCCACATCATTACGGTTAACATATATGTTGCGGATACCTATCATGGCATCTTTAGCCTGAGGTGACGACGGAAACTGTTCTACCACCATTTTATAATATTTGATCGCCTCAGAATCATTGCCCAGATTTTGATATATCAACCCGAGTTCGGACATGGCGCTCAAATTATATTCCGATGATGGGAATCTATTGATCAAATTCTTGAGAACGGTTGCTCCTTCATTGAACCGATCTTTCTGAACATATGTACGCCCGAGTTCATACATGGCATCATCGACAAATTCACCCTCATCCTTGCTTATAATAGAAAGCAATGCACTTATCTTACTGTCCGAACGATCTGTCAACCCAAGCATGATGGCCCTTTGGTATTGAGCGTAATCAGAGGCCTTAGTTCCCAATTTTATCGCATTGTCATAACTATTTATAGCCTGTTCATATTCCCGTTGTGCCATAGATATATCACCTTGACGGTTATATGCATCGGCTCGTATCTGATCCTTTTTCGGATAAGACTGGAGGAATTTATCGAACCATGTGGCAGCTTCGCCCCATCTCTGCGAATTGAAATAGCAATATGCAAGATTATACTGCGCCATCTTATGTTCCAACTCCGAAGAAGGAGACAAACGTATATATTCAATCAACAAAGGTATTGCCTTTGTGTAATCATCTTTTCGCATATAAGTTTCGGCAAGCCAATATTTCGTCAGAGCCGTATATTTCGGATTAAACTGATTGGACATAGAGATGTTGAAAAATTCTACCGCCTTATCATAATTACCATCCTCGAAATATTGCAATGCCCGAAAATATGTTATCTTCTGCAACGCCGTTTTAACATTATTGTCAGGATTTTTAACCAGTTTGATTGCCTCATAGGCAGCTTCATAATTTCTGGAATTGAAATAGGCTGCAAGAAGATAATCACGAGCTTCACTTATACGTACCGATTGAGGAAACTCTTCGATAAAATTATTGAATGTGGTTATAGCGGCATTGAATGCTCCACCGCCAAGTTCATACTGAAGTTTCCCGTAATTGAACATCGCCTCTTCCTTAATAGCCTTATTATAATCGGAAGATGCGGCAAACCCGAATGCCGCCATGGCACGACGTTTATCGTTCTTTTCAATATAACAATCTCCCAAATGGAAATAGGCATTCTGAGCCAGTTCATCATTACCATTTTCTGCTGCGGCTGAAAGCTGGCCTATCGCTTTCGTATATTCGTATATGATATAATTGCTGTATCCTGCCAAATAGAGCTCTTCACGGCCCATCTTACCTCCCAAATCCTCGTATTCGGTAATGTAACGGAGTGCGTTTTGATAATCCTTCAAATGAAAATATGATTCACTCAATATTCTGGCTATTTCTATTTTCCTCTCTCCGGATGCTTTTGCAAAAAGACTCTCTCCATTAGCGACCACATAACCGTAATTTCCTTCACGAAACTCTATCTGCAACAGATAAAACGGAATGATTTCAGAATATGCGGGATTATTGGCTATAGATGCGAAACCTCGTTTGGCTGAAGCAAGATCCCCTCTTGTATAATCTATATACGAAATATAATAGACTGCATGAGGATAATATTTAGAGCCTGAAATACAATTTTTAAAATAGCTGTATGCCTTATCTTCATCTCCACATTTATATGCGGAATAACCTGTCTTAAAATTATATTCGTCTCTTTGAGCAAAATTCAAATCGAACGGATTGACAGTCATAAATTCGTTATATGCAGACTGATAATCTTCCTTATCATAATACACATTTCCCAATGCAAAATGCACATCATTAACATATATGGAGTTAGGGTATTCAAAAACAAATTTTTCAAGCAATTCCTGTGCATCACCCTCGCCTAACGACGCTGCACACAAAGCCATATAGAAACGGGTCCTCATGGCATCTCCATGGTCATCTATGGTTATATATTTGGCTGCTTCGGAAAATTCCTTTTTAGCCGCAGTATATTTTTGATTTTCATACAGGGAAACTCCACGATCATAATGGAATTTCAACTCTTCCGGCGTAGCGGACACATATTCCGGACCTGCTATCGAGGTCAATAAAACTATTAAGAACAGAGATGCGGACAATTTCATATCTATCATCTTATAAGTTCACTGAACTTTTTATTTCATTGTTAAACTTTAAGCGCTTTGTTTTCAAGTCAATTATTCATGCGAAAACTTTAACGACATATTTATGCAAAGTTATAAAAATATGCCATTCTGCAACTATAATTTTGCAGCAATCCTCAACTTTGCACTACGTGCACGAGGATTACGTTCAACCTCTTCAGGAGAAGGTGTCAATGCTTTTTTTGAAACAAGCTCGAATGGAGAATCCGCACGACCAAAAAAATCTTTTTCAGCCTTGCCTTCAAAATTGCCGTTACGCATAAAATTTTTGACAAGCCTATCCTCGAGCGAATGATAGGTTATAACCACCAAACGGCCTCCCGGTTTAAGCACTTTTCGAGATTGCTCCAGCATCATTTTCAGCGCTTCCATTTCGCCATTCACCTCTATGCGTACAGCCTGAAATAGCTTAGCCAAAAATTTACTTTCGCCTCCTTTGGGTGTCACCGGTTCAACGGCCTGTATAAATTGCGAAATCGTTTCCAAAGGAGACTCCGAACGTACACGTTCCACACATTGGGCTATCTTATGCGCTTTATCCAGTTCTCCATAATCGCGGAACATCGCAGTCAATGCCACATGGTCATACTTATTCAGTACATCTTTAGCTGTAACATGAGCCCGTTGATTCATCCTCATATCCAACGGGGCATCATAACGAAAAGAAAAACCTCGCTCCTGCGTATCAAAATGGTGGGAGGAAACACCTAAATCGGCTAAAACCCCATCTATTTGCTCCTCTCCATAATAACGCAACCATCCACGCATAAAGCGGAAATTGCTCTCTACAAATGTAAACCTGGAATCATCCGGTATATTCGCACGGGCATCCCTATCCTGGTCAAACCCATACAAACGCCCTTTTTCGCCCAATCTTTCAAGAATACCTCGCGAATGCCCTCCCCCTCCGAAAGTAAGATCGGCATAGACACCGTTTTTCTTTATATCGAGGGCCTCCATGCTCTCTACGAACATCGCAGGTATATGATAAACTTCCATTATTTATGATCAAAAATATGTCTCAAAGGTATAAATTTAAGATTGTTTTTACCGATTAATATCACGATTATTATATCTTTGTGTATAAAATTTATTCCAAATGAACGATAATGACATTCAGTCAGTCGATGTTGACAAGGTATTGAAAGATAAAAATCCGAAACTGGAAAGATTATTACCTGGGTTTGTCATCTCATATTTGAAACGTATAGTCCATCAGGATGAAGTAAATTTCGTACTGCAAAATTACTCTCACCTCTCCCCGATTGAATTCGTCAGGGCCACATTGAAATATATGGGGGTCAGT
>CASFSC010000193.1 GCA_949296995.1 uncultured Alistipes sp.
CATGAAAAAAGAGACAGCGATCCACTTTTGCGTATTGGCGGCATTATTATTATCGGCGTGCGGCCAGGCAAAAAAGCCGGGTTCATATACCGTAGAAGGTACAGTGACCGACTCTTCGGCCAATGGCACGACGATATACATAACCCGTTACGACGACAACCGCAATATCGACAGTACGATAATAGAGAACAACAGGTTCGTATTCAGCGGTGAGGCCGATACGGCCGCATTTTGCCGCATACAGGTTACGCGCACGGAATATGCCAACTTTATCCTGGAAAACGGGGATATTAAAGTAGACTGCATACGGCACAATTCGCCGTCCGGTTCTCCGATGAACGGACAGATGACAGTTATTGCTGCAAAAGCGGACAGTATATTCAATGCACACGACCGGAAAAGAGGGGAACTTCTCGCAAAATACGGTAACGGCCGGGAGTTCAGAGACAGCATGAGCGCATATTTTGCATCCGTACAGGCCGACATACACAAGGAAATGATGAGATTGTTCGGAGAGCACGCCAACGATGCCGTAGGCGAATACCTCCTTTACAGTGATTTAATGCTATACTCGGATATGGCACAGCAGGAAGATATATTCGCCGTTATGGGACCGTGGCTGAAATCCCGGCAGACGGTACAAAAAATGATCAAACTGTCCGAAAACCGGAAAAACACCGCCGAAGGAAAACCTTTTACCGATATTAAAGGCAAAGATGCGGATGGAAAAGAGATAGCCCTGTCCGATTTTATCGGAAAGGGAAATTATGTATTGGCAGACTTCTGGGCAAGCTGGTGCGGGCCTTGCAGGGCGGAGACACCCAATATCGCAAAACTGCACGAGCAGTTCAAAAACAAAGGGCTGACGGTCGTGGGCCTGTTCGTATGGGATGAGCAGAAAAATCTCAGGAAAGCCACGGAAGAGGAAAATATCACCTGGCCCCAGATAATAGATACCGGACAAACTGCCATGGAACTTTACGGCTTAAGCGGAATACCCCAAATCATACTGTTCTCTCCCGACGGCACCATATTGAAACGCGACCTTCGCGGAGACAACATGATCAATATAGTAACAGAAGTTATAAACAAGAAATAATATGCAGTTAATAGACGGAAAAGAAGTTGCGGCATCTCTACGCAAGGAGATAAAAGCCGAAGTTGAAAAATGGGTGGCAGCAGGGCATAAAGCACCACATCTTGTAGCAATACTTGTCGGGAACGACGGAGCAAGTCAAACATACGTAGGACATAAAGAAAAGTGCTGCGGAGAAGTAGGCTTCCGTTCCACTGTTCTGCGCATGGCAGAGAACACCACAGAAGAACAATTATTGGCTGAGATAAAAAAGCTGAATGAAAATCCTGATGTAGATGGTTTTATCGTACAACTTCCTCTTCCTAAACATATTTCAGAACAGAAAGTTATCGAAGCGATAGATCCACATAAAGATGTGGATGGATTCCACCCTGTAAATACAGGACGTATGATATCGGGTCTTCCCTCTTATCTGCCTGCAACGCCTGACGGCATACTCGAACTTCTGAAATATTACAAGATAGAAACTGCAGGCAAACATTGCGTTGTTATAGGCCGCAGCAATATAGTAGGACGTCCTATCGCCAATCTGTTGTCCCAAAAGGGTTGGGATTGCACCGTTACCATCTGCCACAGCAGAACCAAAAATCTCACAGAAGTGGTTAAAAGCGGTGATATAGTAATAGCTGCATTGGGAGTTGCCGAGTTTGTAAAAGCAGACATGATAAAAAAAGGTGCCGTAGTGATCGATGTAGGAATAACACGTGTCCCGAGCGACAAAACAAAAAGCGGCTGGAAATTGCTCGGTGACGTTAAATTCGATGAAGTATCTCCATTGTGCAGTTATATTACCCCTGTTCCGGGAGGCGTAGGTCCTATGACCATCATTTCACTGATGAAAAACACTTTAAAAGCTGCCCGTAAAGAGATATACGAATAAGGAACCTATCGGTTGTCGATATTCATAAAACACTGCATACCTAAAAATTACAGCCGCATGTTTATAACATGCGGCTGTAATTTTAATCTCACTTTTTATATTACTCTCGATTAACTTTATACAAAATTATCAGCAATACTCAAACAAAATATTATATAAACCATATTTCCTCCTCAGACCTACTTACACGATATCTCAACTAAAACAACTATTTCGACTACAAACTTAGTATCAAATCAAAGGTCCGTTTTTATTCAATCACAATATCAAATTATGGCTTAAAAACTTTCACTCCGGTTATTCGTTATAGTCTATTTAATATTATGATTAATGTTATCGTTATGGACAGTTATAATTATATTATCCGTACTGGTTGCAGTACGAGCTTCTATCAAATTGTCTCCATCATTTAAAACTGCATCCCATTCATACGTACCGTTAATACCTGTCTTTTTACCTAATGAAACTCCATTTACTATCAACTCAGCCTCTCCTTCATTGGAAAATACCCGCAATTTCTGTTCCTTGTGCGTACGGTCATCCCATCGACGTTCGGCAATATAAACAAACGGTTCTACCTCATTCCAATTGGCCTTATAGAAATAGAAGGCATCCTTACGATATTTACGATCAAATGTCACCAATCCCATATCGTTCACCCCGTCATCGTTACCCCAAGGTCGTGCGGCTGAACCATAATCAAACATATTTGCCACAAATTTTCCCCAAAACATAGGTTCATTTACCAGATTTGCGTAATACTGTTCATGAAAATATGTTTGCCAACGTTCGGGATGCCAATTACCATAATAAACAGGACGATAAAGTGAATCATCCTGATGGTAAATATTTCCTCCCGCTCCATAAATAATGCCTGAACGAAGCTGACTCCAATTAGCCTTAAAACTATCTATCCAAACCTTAATATCTGACGGTTGACCTTCGGTCCATCCGAAAGAGTGAGTCCACGCAATTAGATCAGTAATGAAATTTATATCTCCATCCTGATTACTGCTGGCAACACATACTCTTTTGGGATCTTCTTCCCCGGCAAGATTATTAAGTTCCATAATATATCCGGTAGGATTATCTCCGACAAGAGTCAGATTAGAGAAAAGTCCCCACGTCAATACGGACGGATTATTATATCGCTGACGTATCATTTCCACCAACTGATTGCGACCGTTTTCACGGAAATTTTCAGTATCAATATAAGCACGATCGGTAATATAAGCAGGACCAATAAAAGGCATATCACTCCAAACCAAAATACCACGACGATCACATTCTTCATAAAATGCCTTATTATGGGGATATGCCGCTGCACGTACGGCATTAGCCCCCATTTCGGTTATCAAATCGAGGTCTTCTTTTATCTGATATGGAGTAAGGGCTAGACCAACTCCGGCACGATCTTCATAAGCAACGACCCCCTTCAACGGATATGGTTCACCATTAAGATAAAATCCATTATGAGAATCCATGGTAAAATAACGTAATCCCATAGGAATATTTACTCCATCGCACAAAAGAGTATCATCCATAATCTCTACCGCTACATCGTACAGATATGGATTTTTAGTCCCATTCCACAGATTAGGAGTTTCGATAATAAATGGCATTTTCACCTCTCCCTGTCCTGAAGCAGGAACACGAAATCTTGCACTCTGTCTCAAAATAGTATCTTTACGAGGAGTAATTACTGAAAGGTTAACCGTAAGATTTCGATTGGCAAGACCATCTATCTTTACCAAAGCATCAACCTCTGCTTTTTCTTGAGTCACATTACGCTGCGTCAAATAAACTCCGTCCGAAGAATAGTCGCGCACCGAAATATGAGAAGGTTCGGTAACGATCAATTCCACATCACGATACAATCCTCCATATATATTAATGTCACCTGCCGTAGGCAAGACATCCATTTGTGGGGCATTATTCACTATAACCCAAAACATATTGTCTTCCCCATACTTCAGAAAACTGGTAACCTCAAACGTAAAAGCAGTATACCCGCCCCTGTGTTCTCCGACATATCGCCCATTAACGATCAAATCCGTAACGGTACCGGCACCTTGGAAACGGATAAACACCCTTTTATTACGCCACTGAAGTGGAATATTTATATGCTTCTGATAATTACCTACACCCCTGAAATAATCCTGTTTACCGCTGAGAGCATCCTTATTCCATGTATGCGGAAGATTGACATTCTTAGCGTTATCACTACTTTTACTGATATTGGTAAAAAACTGCCAGTCTCGATTAATGTTGATAATCTCTCGGGCATAAGATTGTCCTATAAACAATATCGCGATAATGATTAAAATCAATCTTTTCATGATATATACCTATTTGCATACAAAAATAATATAAAACAAAATAAATAACTATATTCGTAATTAATTTAGTATATCCGAAAAGCATAATATGGGAGTGTTAGATATAGTTTTGGGGATTCCTCTTCTTTACGCTGCTTACAAAGGATTCCGCGAGGGAATAGTGGTTCAGCTCGGAGGAATTTTGGCACTCATCATAGGAATATATCTCGCATTCCATTATGGGACCGAAGTAGGAAATATGCTGGGAATAAATGAAAATTTGGCAACTGTCACAGGTTTTATCATAATCGTGTTGGCTGTTCTGATTTGCATGGCAATAATAGGTAAAATTCTCAGCGGACTTTTTCGTTTTGCGGGGCTCGGTCTTTTCGATCAGATAGGAGGAGTATTGCTTTCCATAATAAAAATGGCAATAATTCTAAGTGTCTTGCTAATGGCTTTTGAAACTATTAATGAAGAAAAACATTGGGTTACAAAAGAGGCTGTCGAACAATCGGTTTTGTACAAACCGTTACGGGATGTAAGTGATCTGATGTTCCCTTATATAGATTTTATCAAAGAGAAGTTGTTATGAACGAACTGTTTGAAGGCATAGTTGAGAAAAGCACCGGCAGCTGGTATAAAATACGAAACGCATCGAACGGTGAACCCGTCATGTGTAAGATTACCGGTAAACTGCGTCTTAAAGGATCTCGTTCAACCAATCCCGTAGTAGTAGGAGATATTGTCAATTACACTATAGACGAAAGCGGAACAGGCATAATAACAGACATTCAACCTCGCCACAATTACATAATCCGCAAAGCGTCCAATCTATCCAAGGAGTCTCATATAATAGCAGCCAATATAGATCAGGTGTTTTTGGTAGTTACACTCGACTTTCCGCCTATGAGTTACGAATTTATAGATCGCTTTTTAGTCACATCTGAAGCCTATAAAATACCTGCAACCATCATACTCAACAAAACGGACCTTTATACCACCTCCGAACTTAAGGGAAAATGGCAGGAATTTATACATATATACAATACGGCAGGATATAATGTTCTCGAAATGTCTGCCATAAATGGCGATGCAATAAATGATTTAAAATCAAATTTGACAAATAAGGTCTCTCTCTTTTCGGGAAATTCCGGAGTCGGAAAGTCAACAATAATAAAATCAATAGATCCATCCTTTGCAGATATACGAATTGGAGAAATATCGGATTATCACAAAAAAGGAAAACATACTACCACTTTTTCAGAAATGTTTTCCCTACCACAGGGAGGATATATAATAGATACTCCGGGAATAAAAGGTTTTGGTCTGATCGATATCGAACCAGAAGAGATACCTCACTTTTTCCCTGAAATGTTCAGATTAGCTCCGGAGTGCGAATATTACAATTGCACCCATACCCATGAACCGGGATGTGCCGTAAAAGAAGCGGTAGCGAACGGACGCATAAGTTTTACGCGTTATGAAAGTTATTTGAAATTGTTGGATAATGATGAAAAGCACCGAAAATAGAGAGAAAATAGAATATCTGTCCGGGTTTATGACCGAAGAGAGAGCTCTTTGCCTAAAAGAAACCATTGCCAATAGGATGACATATATGACTGTATGTATGGAAAATACATTTCATCCTCAAAATGCAAGTGCTCTAGTCAGAAGTTGTGAGGCATTCGGCATACAAGACATACATACTGTCGAAACGTTATGTTCCTTTTCTCCCAACGTGCGCATAGTGAGAGGCACGGACAAATGGGTAGATATACATAAGCACAAATCTACCCTCGAACTAATAGAGTCATTAAAAAAAGAGGGTTATCGTATTGTTGCAACCTCACCGCACGTGAATGATTATACACCTGAGACGTTCGATGTCACGAAAGGCAAGTTCGCACTGTTTTTCGGCACGGAACATGAAGGCATATCGGAAGATGTCAAATCCAACGCCGACGAATTTATACGTATTCCTATGTACGGTTTCGTAGAGAGTCTCAACGTTTCGGCATCGGCAGCCATTTTATTGTATATGCTCTCCTCCCGCATCAGACAATCGGACATCGACTGGAGGCTGAATGACGTGCAAAAAGATGAAATATTATTTCGTTGGATGATGGAATCGGTAAAAGATGCAAAAAATATCATGAAACGATTCCGGTCAGGACAACAATAAGACAAAAATATATGTTCATTATAAAAACCACATAATTTGTGTTATTATGAGAACTTCTTCAAAATTGATCTACACAGCACTAATGCTATGTTGGACAATACAGATATCTGCGAAAACCCCTGTCTCATCATCTACGGAAGCTGCATTCAAAGATGGAGAACGTCTTGCATACGCAGTAAGCTATAAAGTCGGAATACTCAACAGCGATCTTGCCGAAGTTACATTCGCCACGAAAAAGATGAACCTTAACGGCGAAGAAGTTTTCAACATCAATGCAATCGGTCGCGTATATCCATTTTACAAATGGTTTTTCGACCTCAACGATTCCTACATTTCAAACCTCGATGCCAAAACATTGTTACCTGTTGATCTTACGGTAGAACTGAGTGAAGGGAAATACCGTTTTTCGAGCTATCAGTCATACGATTGGGATAATATGCAGATACATTCCCGTTACCGCAACCACAAAAACCCGGAAGAGACTAAAAAAACTATGCCTTTACAGAAAGGAAGCGGAGATGCTCTTGCACTGTTTTACAACATGAGAGGCATGGATATTGAAAATTTTGAGGTAGGTAAACCGATTCCGTTACATATCGTACTCGAAGATACTGTACGCAAAATGCATATCACTTATTTAGGCAAAGAGACTAAAAATGTGAGAGGTACCGGTAAATTCAAGACGCTCAAATTCAAAGGAGAAATTGTCACAAGTACAGGTGAATCGTTCAAGGACGGGAGCGAATTCACAGTATGGTTCTCTGACGACCTCAACAAAATTCCAATATATGTCGAAACTCCGATACGCGTAGGTTCCGTAAGAGTGCGTTTGCTGAATTACGATAATCTTAAATATCCGTTTACGAGCAAACTATAACTCAAGGAGAGACTGACCTATATATAATCAAAACATAACTTTTTTGAAAAAATTATTATATTTGTATTCAAAACCGATTTAAGATGGAAGATTACAATAATTCGAACTATAACTATAATTACGATTATAATCCTGATGACGATTATCAGCCCTCTACTCCGGACAAATCGATAAAAGGACTTAAAATAATGATAGTAATCTTAGCTGTCATTTTGATAGGATTGTCAGCCATGTACTTTTTGCAGGTAAAACAGATGCGTGACGATTTTGCCGTAGAGAGGGACACCCTGACCAACCGTCTGACGACATTGTTGGCCAATTACGACAGTCTGCGTACAGAAAACGATACAATATCGCAACATCTTGAAGTTGAACGTTTCAAAACAGACTCTCTTTTACAGAAACTTCAAAGCGAACGTCGTTTGAGCTATCGTAAAATCAGAGAATATGAGAAACAGTTGGGATATATGCGTACCGTAATGGAAGGATATATCCGTCAGATAGACTCTTTGGATAAAATGAACAAGCAACTCATTGGTGAAAATATAACATATCGTAAAGAGATTGCAACAGCACGCCAAAGAGCCGATATGGCAGAAGAAAAGGCCAACGAACTATCGACCCAGGTACGCAAGGGATCGGTAATACGCGCCCGCGATATCGCCTTGAGAGCTTTAAGTGCATCTGACAGGGAAGTTTCGAGGGCTAACAGAGCTGCACGGTTGCGTGTTGATTTCGTTTTGGTGGGCAACGAACTGTCTACTCCGGGAGAACGTAATGTTTATGTACGTATCATCGGTCCAGACGGATATGTGATGGCCAACGGTGCCAATGATGTATTCAACTATGAAGGCGATATGATAACCTATTCGGCAAAACGTTCCGTAGACTATCAGAACCAGGATTTGAGCGTCAGTGTCTTTTACAATGGAGCCGGCATAACCGGAGGTAAATATTCGGTTATGATATATATCGACGGACATTTGATCGGAAACAACGAAATAATTCTCAGATAATTGAAAGCAGGAAGTCCTGCTTTTACCTATATCCCTAAATTAAGCGTCATGGTTATTAAGATACTTCTTATAATATCCATAGTGTTGCAACTGAGTGCAGCCATTGTCGCGATAGGGCTTACCAGAGTCACCAAATATAACCTTTCGTGGATGCTGTTCACTGTCGCACTGACATGTATGGCATTTATGAGATTTGCCGAATACATAAATCTCACGAAAGTACAATCAATACGTTTGCCCGATGAATTTTTTGTTTGGGCAGGTATAGTCACATCACTCTGTTTTGCAACAGGAGTGCTCCTTGTTCAAAAAATATTCAAATATATCGCAGCGGCAGATAAACAACGTCGTATAAGCGAAAGGCGCATATTAAATACAGTAATACGCACCGAGGAGAAAGAACGCCAACGTTTCTCCAAAGATCTGCATGATGGACTCGGGCCATTGCTTTCTTCTGCAAAAATGTCGGTATCGGCGCTTTCTCACATGGATATAGACAATAAAGACAGCAAGGAAATTATCAAAAATATAAACCATGTTGTCGACGAAGCGGTAAGAAGCCTCAAAGAGATATCGGCCAATCTAAGTCCTCATGTCCTGAATAATTTCGGATTGTCGCGTGCGGTATCCAATTTTATCTCTCGCCTTCCCCACAATGATGTAAAGATAGATTTTAAAACCAATCTTAAAGCAGAAAGATTCGATGCTGACGTAGAGGTCATATTTTATAGAATAATCTGCGAACTGATAAATAACAGCCTGAAACATTCGGGAGCTTCACGCATCGACATTGTTCTAATATTGCAAGATTCTAATCTGACTGTTCATTACAGAGATAATGGATGCGGCTTCAATTATGATATCGTTTCGCTCAAAGGAATGGGATTTTCCAACATACAATCTCGTATCAGCACGATAAAAGGTGTGGCGCGCATAACAGGCATGCCTGGTGAAGGAATGGAAGCCGTTATAAAAGTACATTTGAACGGAAAAAGTAAAGAGAGAGAGAACGATGGGAAATAAATATAAAATATTGCTGGTCGACGACCATACGCTTTTCCGCAACGGGTTGAAAACCCTTCTCAACAGTGTTCCCGACTTCGAAGTATCTGCGGAAGCATCCAACGGTTTGGAAATGTTGGAAAAGTTGAAAAAAGAACTTCCGGACATTGTACTTCTAGATATAGAAATGCCTCAAATGAACGGCATTCAGGCCGCCGAAGAGGCTTTCAAACTATATCCCGACCTTAAAATAATAACCCTCTCGATGTATGGCGAAGAAGATTACTATTTCAAAATGGTTTCGCTTGGAGTAAAAGGGTTTTTACTGAAAAATTCGGAAATAGACGATGTCGTCACAGCCATTAACAGCGTCCTCGAAGGGGGCAGTTTCTTTTCACAAGAATTACTGGTCAATCTGGTAAGCAACCTTAAATCGACACCGACAGATGAATCTGGAACAAACGATGATAACCTGCTTTCGGACAGGGAACTGGAAATTTTACTGCATATCTGCAAAGGGGAATCCAATAATGAGATAGCTGATGCCCTATTCATTTCGAAACGTACCGTAGACAAGCACCGGTCGAACATTCTTGCAAAAACCGGATGCAAAAATACGGCAAACCTTGTAATGTATGCCATAAAAAATCAACTCGTCGAAATATAAAACTACAATCCATACGCAATGAAAAGATTTACAATATTTATATCCCTGATATTTGCATTTTGTACATTTACCGCATCGGCACAAACCAAAGTCATTGCCCATCGCGGTTATTGGGATACGAAAGGTTCTGCCCAAAATTCTATTAAATCGCTAAACGAAGCATGCCGTATCGGCTGTTACGGATCAGAATGCGATGTATGGCTTACAAAAGATGGAGTTACTGTGGTTACACACGACCATATTATCGTCAACAATGAAACAGGCGAAAAATACATAATCGAAGAAACACCTTACGATGTTATTAAAAATATAAAACTATCTAACGGTGAAACTCTTTCCACATTCCCATCATACATTGAATCTGCAAAGAAATGCAAAAAGACAAAACTTATCATAGAACTTAAATCACAGGGCAACACACCTGAAGAGCATCAGAAGGCACTGGCCGAAAAAGTGGTTCAAATGGTGAATAAAGCGGGGATGAAAAAACGTGTGGAATATATCGCTTTCAGTCTCTATATGACAAAAGCAATAATCAGTCTCGATTCCAAGGCAAAAGTAGCCTATCTGAATGGCGATCTCACCCCTGCTCAGTTGGCAGAAATAGGATGCTCAGGATTGGACTATAATCTAAACACTCTACGCAAAAACACAAATTGGTTAGATGAAGCAAAAAAATTGGGGTTGACAGTTAATGTATGGACAGTCAACAATCCTGAAGATATGCGTTATTTCATAGAACAAGGAGCAGATTTTATCACGACGGACAAACCTGAAATATTACAACAGCTTATTTCAGAGCAACGTTAACATTCGTTTTCAACACATCAGCAACAAAAATGCAAAAATTGTTGCTACCTTTGTAATATATGCAAAAGAATATACGCAATACAGATACAGACCTCGAATTCGAGAACAAGATTCGTCCGCAAGAACTTACAGAGTTCAACGGGCAGGATAAAATCATAGATAACCTGACTGTATTCATTAAAGCAGCTCTCATGCGAGGAGAGTCACTCGATCATGTTTTGCTGCACGGGCCTCCGGGATTGGGCAAAACGACACTTGCCAATATCATCTGCAACGAAATGGGGGCACAAATGAAAATGACCTCTGGACCAGTTCTTGACAAACCGGGCGATCTGGCAGGTTTATTAACCAATCTCAACAAAGGAGACGTATTGTTCATCGACGAAATACATCGTCTGAGTCCGATAGTAGAAGAATATCTTTATTCAGCGATGGAGGATTATAAAATCGACATTATGCTTGATAAAGGTCCTAGTGCCCGTTCCATCCAGATAAAGCTCAACCCTTTTACACTTATCGGAGCCACAACCCGCAGCGGATTATTGACCAGTCCTCTGAGAGCCCGTTTTGGCATACAGTGCCATTTGGAATATTATGACAGTAAAGTATTGAGTAACATAGTAAAACGGTCAGCCAAAATATTAAACATAGACATAGACGATCAGGCTGCCATGGAGGTAGCATTAAGAAGCCGAGGGACCCCACGTATTGCCAATTCCCTGTTGAGACGTGTACGTGACTTTGCAATGGTCAAAGGGGGAGGACATGTAAATCTTGAAATAACGCGCTATGCCTTGAATGCCCTCAATATCGACTCACGTGGATTAGACCAGATGGACAATAAGATACTGACAACCATAATCAATAAATTCAATGGAGGGCCTGTAGGTCTGGGAACTATTGCGACAGCGGTCAGCGAAGACAGTGGAACAATCGAAGAAGTTTACGAACCTTTCCTGATAAAAGAAGGTTTCATCAAACGCACTCCACGTGGACGTGAAGCTACGGAATTGGCATATACACATTTAGGAATCGTTCGTCCTTCAGAACAAAACACGCTGTTTTAACAGCGTGTGTATTCTGATACTATAACCCACAATCCATAAATAAAGAGGTTGCTACAAAAAACAGGCAGGATTACCTCTATAGGCTTTAAATATTACTATACCTCATTTAATAATAATAGCTTCGATAAAAAATTTCATCGAAGCTATTTTATTGTGCTGAAATATGAACTATAAAATGAATTTTGTGTTTGTATGTCTATGTATATTTCATATACCAGAAACAATGTACACAAAACTACCATTACAGATAACTCTAAGAACAGCTTTCAGTATCAACCCTATTATGTACAACAATATTCATCCCTTGCGATGAAATGATAAGAAACTCAATATGACATCGCATAGCATCTTGCCCACGCAAATATTAATATGGAATTTACAAAAATTCGCATACCATAATCAATACACAGTGAATAAATTAAAGAGACAGACATGTAAATAAACAGACTTCTGCCCCACCGCAATTTTAGATAAGCGTTTTAATATACCCGTCTTCAGCAAAATACCAATAAAAATATCAGGCTTCACCTCCGCCCCACATTTTAACAGCCATTTTAGCCTCTTCTGGTGTCGGAGGGATTGCAATTTGTCCCATAGATGCTTCGTAACGAGCTATATTATCCTGCAATGAAAGTAACAATCTTTTCGCATGTTCCGGAGCAAGTATCACTCGGTTCTTTACTTTAGCTTTTGGCAAACCAGGCATCACACGTAAAAAATCTATAACAAACTCAGATGTCGAATGTGAAATAATTGCCAGATTAACATATTCACCTTCAGCGACATTCTCATTGAGTTCAATATTCAATTCTTGCGAACATTGTTTTTGTTCCATAGTTCTTAAATATTTATATAGACAAAGATATATCATAACAATCCTACATTGTCTTAATCAGAATGTCAAGTTATTGTTATTTTATCAACATTTCCATGCTTTAATAAACATATCACATAAGTTCGGCTATCATATCTCCATCATTTTGAAAATAGACTAAATTAAAAACCTGTAAAATAAAAAAGCCGCCCATACGGACGGCTTTCCGATATATTAAAAAATCGATTACAATTTTGGGCCTGCAGATACAAGAGCTTTACCAGCAGCATTACCAGTAAACTTATTGAAGTTTTTGATGAAACGTTCAGCTAAATCTTTAGCTTTAACATCCCATTCTGCTGCACTTGCATAAGTATCGCGAGGATCAAGGATCTTAGGATCAACTCCTGGAAGAGCCGTTGGAACTGTGAAATCAAAATATGGGATAGTCTTAGTCGGAGCTTTGTCGATAGAACCATCGAGAATAGCGTCGATAATACCACGTGTATCTTTGATAGAGATACGTTTACCTGATCCATTCCAACCAGTGTTAACCAAATATGCTTTTGCTCCTGATTTTTCCATCTTCTTAACCAGTTCTTCAGCATATTTTGTCGGGTGCAATGAAAGGAATGCTGCACCGAAGCAAGCTGAGAATGTAGGAGTAGGTTCTGTAATACCACGTTCTGTACCTGCAAGTTTAGCAGTAAATCCAGACAAAAAGTAATATTTAGTCTGTTCCGGAGTCAGAATAGATACTGGAGGCAATACTCCGAATGCATCAGCTGACAAGAAAATAACTTTTTGTGCTGCAGGAGCTTTAGAAACAGGTTTAACAATATTTTTAATATGGTCGATAGGATAAGAAACACGAGTATTTTCAGTTACGCTCTTATCGTTGAAATCGATCTTGCCATTTGCATCAACTGTAACGTTTTCCAAAAGTGCGTCACGTGTGATGGCATTCCAAATATCAGGTTCACTTTCTTTGCTGAGATTGATAACTTTAGCATAGCAACCGCCTTCGAAGTTAAATACGCCTTCATCATCCCATCCATGTTCATCATCACCAATCAAAAGACGTTTTGGATCTGTTGACAAAGTGGTTTTACCTGTTCCTGAAAGACCGAAGAAAATTGCTGTATTTTCCTTGTTCATATCGGTGTTTGCAGAGCAGTGCATGGAAGCCATACCTTTCAATGGAAGAAGATAGTTCATGTATGAGAACATACCTTTTTTCATTTCACCGCCATACCATGTATTGAGGATAACCTGCATTTTTTCTGTCAAGTTGAATACTACAGCAGTTTCTGAATTCAAACCAAGTTCTTTATAATTTTCAACTTTTGCTTTAGAAGCATTCAAGATAACGAAATCAGGTTCACCGAAATTAGCCAATTCTTCTGCTGTTGGACGTATGAACATATTTGTTACGAAGTGAGCCTGCCATGCAACTTCCATAATAAAACGAAGTTTAAGACGGCTATTTTCATTAGCTCCGCAAAATGCGTCTACAACAAACAATCTTTTGTTTGAAAGCTGTTTATCTGCAAGTTCCTTAACTGCCTTCCAACATTTCTGGTCAACAGGTTTATTGTCATTCTTGTATTCTTCTGATGTCCACCAAATAGTATCTTTGGTAGTATCATCCATAACAAAGAATTTATCTTTAGGAGAACGACCTGTGTAAACGCCTGTCATTACGTTTACTGCACCCATTTCAGTCAGTTGTCCTTTTTCAAAACCTTCCAAACCTGGTTTGGTTTCTTCTGCAAAGAGTTGGTCATAAGAAGGATTGTGTATGATCTCTTTCACTCCTGTGATACCATACTTGCTCAAATCGATTTGTGACATAATTCTATTTTTTAGTTAATACATCTCTAAACGCGAAATTGCCGCAAAGATACAAAATTTTATATATTGTTACACAAATAACAACGCTTTTTTTGAGAAATTTTAAAAAATACAGCTATTTACGTATCAATTTAACTGCAATTAACCCACATAAAGCACCCAACATATTGGCTATCAAATCGTACAAATTACCACTACGGTTAAAATATAAAGGTTGAAAACACTCTATTGCTCCGGAAAACAGCAAAATTGCAATAATTCCCCATAACAACTTTAACCTACGTAAATTGAACAAAAACGAGATGATTACCATTTCAACAAAATAAAATCCGAAATGAACGATTTTGTCAAAATATGGTATATCCGCCCACCAATTTTTCACGGGTAATTCATCACTCGGAGCTAACGATCCGTACAATATAAATATTGTCCAAACGACAAATAAAAAAACAAATATGGGCTTCTGATACTTTGCATTCATTATTTTATATTACCTTTAATGCCCAAAGGTAGGAAAATGGCAGGAATATACATACATATCCCTTTTTGCAAACAACTCTGCATATATTGCGATTTCTATTCCGTCAAATCCCTTGCCAGAAAGGACGATGTTTTGAGTGCCATGCATGATGAGCTCAAACAGCGTTCAAATTTTATAACGGATAAAAACATAGAAACAATATATTTTGGAGGAGGAACCCCTTCTTTATGTACAGCCGAAGAACTCGGGACATTCATAACCCAAATATCACATATTTTCGACACATCACAGTTAAAAGAAATTACCGTTGAAGCGAATCCCGACGATCTCACGCCTTACTATCTGAAATCTTTACAAAATCAAGGTATAAACCGACTCAGTATAGGCATACAATCGTTTATAGATCGTGATTTACAGTGGATGAACCGCCGACACGACAGCGATACGGCACGCAAAGCGGTTAAAGATGCACAAATAATCGGTTTTGACAATATTACCATAGACTTAATTTACGGCATTCCAGGCATGAGTACCGAAGAATGGCAATATAACTTGAAGGAAGCTTTAAACCTGGATGTACAACATATTTCAGCATATCATCTCACTTTTGAAGACAAAACCGTATTAGGGCACAAAATGCACAGAGGCGAAATAATGCCAGTAGAGGAAACCGAAAGTGAGAAACAATTCGCAATGTTGCATAACATATTGACTGAAGCTGGATACAAACACTATGAAGTGTCAAATTTTGCAAAACCGGGGTTCAGAGCCATCCACAACAGCAATTATTGGTTCGGGAAACAATATTTGGGGATTGGGCCGTCAGCTCATTCTTACAATGGGACAGAACGACAATGGAATGTAAGCAGTATAATGTCATACCTGAGAGATGAACCTTCGGGCACACATTCCGAGAGTGAATCGTTAACCGTCGACATGATGTACAACGAATATATTATGACTCATTTACGCACAGATAAAGGTGTAAATATCGAAGAACTGGTCAAAAAATTCGGCACAGAAAAGATGAATTATTTCATTGAACAGAGTCGCAAATTCACAAATAACGGAATCATGATACACTCTTATGAAAATTTTATTATCCCATCTGAAAAATATTTAATCTCAGACAGCGTTATTTCAGATATGTTCTGGCAATAATATTTTTAATAAAATACGCCAAAAAATATTAACTTTGCGCCTATATTTCAACAAATTTATTTTTGGGATATTCCAGTTAAATATAAATATTAAGTAATTATGAGTCAAGGTCAGAATGAAAAATTGATCCCGGATTATCTTTTTGAAGTTAGCTGGGAAGTATGCAATAAAGTAGGTGGAATACATACCGTACTTGCAACCAAGGCTTCAGTAGTAACCGAAAAACTAAAAAACAAATACATAACAATAGGCCCTGACATCCACCAAGGCAACAAAAATCAGGAATTCGAAGAAGATCCTGAATTATTAAGTGCATGGAAACAGGTGGTTTATAACGAAGGTATTCGAATTCGTATCGGCCGTTGGAAAGTAGAAGGTACACCTATTGTTATATTAGTAGATTTCAGTCCATTTTTTCAGAAAAAAGACGATGTTCTAAAATTCCTTTGGGAAACATACAGGGTAGATTCCATCAGCGGACAATGGGATTATATCGAACCTGTACTGTTCAGCTATACTGCAGGCAAAGTTATAGAAAGTTATGTTGCCAATTTCTGCGAACCGACAGATAATGTAGTAGCTCATTTCCATGAATGGATGACAGCTGCAGGAGGATTGTATTTACAAAAATTTTCTCCATATATAGCAACCGTATTCACCACCCATGCAACGGTTATGGGACGTTCAATAGCAGGTAACGGGATGCCTTTGTACAGCAATCTTACAACATTGAATGCAGATGAATTAGCCCGCAAATTCGGCGTTATTGCAAAAAATTCAATTGAAAAAATCGCAGCAAATAATTCCGACTGTTTTGCTACTGTCAGCGACATTACCGCCCGCGAATGTGAATATCTGTTGAGCAAAGATGTTAACATTGTTACTCCGAACGGATTTGAAGACGATTTCGTATGGAAAGATGAAGAATTAAAAAAGAAAAGAAAAAAAGCCCGGAACATGATGATCAAAATTGCCGAAACATGTCTCGGGATAAAATATGATAAAGAACCCCTCATAGTAGGGACAAGCGGAAGATATGAATTTAAAAACAAAGGTATCGACGTATTCCTCGATTCATTGATAAAACTGTCTGAAGCCGACAAATTAAAACGACCTGTATTGGCTTATATAACGGTTCCGGCAGGGAATGTAGGTCCTCGCAAAGATCTGCAAGCCTATTTGTCCGATCCCCAGAATTCAATGGATCCGACAGTTATCAAAAATTTGACACATTATCTTTCAGCTCCAGAATGGGATCCCATTGTCAACAAAATAAAAAATACTAAACTTGTCGATCCATCTTCTCCAGTACAGTTAATGTTCGTACCGGCATACCTCAACGGCCATGACGGCATTTTCGATATGGATTACTATGAATTGCTGTGCGGAATGGACATAACCGTATTTGCATCATATTACGAACCATGGGGATATACTCCATTGGAAAGCGTAGCCTTCTCAGTTCCTACAATAACCACCTCCTTAGCAGGCTTCGGATTGTGGGTAAAAAACAGTCTGAAAGAACATACGGGAGTTGAAGTAATAGAACGTAATGATTACAATGACGAAGAAGTAATAAAACACATCTCTTCTTCTATACAAAAATACAGCAGCATGAGTGCCAAAGATTACAACTCGGCACGCGAATCGGCTTACAACATTTCCAAAATAGCATTATGGGACAATCTTATAGAATATTATTGGAAAGCGTACTACATTGCCAACGAAAACATGATTATCCGTAGTAAACGAATTCCGTACGAAGGAGGAGGAGCATATCACGAACAAATCAATTTCGTAAAGCAACAACTCATAAGCAATAAACCTACATGGACAAGGATAATGATAGAGAGTAAACTTCCGGAAAGGTTACATCCGTTGGAAGAACTATCTAAAAATCTTTGGTGGTCATGGACACTCAATGCTTACGACTTGTGGGAATACATAGACAAAGAACTATGGTTGCAATGTGAAAAAAATCCTATCGTATATCTCGACAGACTTAGTTACAATCGATTCATGGAATTGGAAAAAGATGAAGTTTTCCTCAATAAGATGGATGCATTGTACAAGCAGTTCAAAGATTACATGAAAGAAAAAGAGAGCGCCAAAGGACCTAAAATAGCATATTTCAGTATGGAATACGGTCTGCACAGTTCTCTCAAAATATATTCGGGAGGGTTAGGTATTCTTGCCGGAGACTACCTCAAAGAGGCCAGTGACAAAAACGTTCCTATGGTAGCTGTCGGTCTTCTGTACCGTTATGGATATTTCACACAAAAAATATCGACATCAGGGGCTCAAGAAGCAACCTATGAACCACAAAATTTTGCAAAACTGCCAATAAGCCCTGCCCGAGACAAAGATGGCAACTGGATATCCATACGGCTGTCATTCCCGGGACGTAATGTTACCGCCCGCGTATGGCGCTGCGACGTAGGACGTACAGAGCTATACCTTCTCGATACCGATCACGAACTAAATCTTCCTGAAGACCGTTCCATAACATATCAACTTTATGGAGGTGACTGGGAAAACCGTCTGAAACAGGAACTGCTACTCGGCATAGGCGGTATCAGAACATTGAAAGAATTAGGTATTCGGCAGGATGTATACCACTGCAACGAGGGACATGCTGCTTTTATAGGCATAGAACGTATATACAACATAATTTCGAACCGCAAGCTGTCATTCAGTGAAGCGCTTGAAGTGGTACGTTCGTCCTCTCTGTTTACGACTCATACTCCAGTTCCGGCAGGCCACGATGCATTCCCCGAATCGATGATAAGACAATACATGTCACATTTCCCTGACCGACTGGAAATTACGTGGGATCAATTCATAAATTTAGGGAAAACCAACCCCAATGATCCTAACGAAAAATTCTCCATGAGTTGTCTTGCATGCAACATGTCGCAAGAAGTAAACGGAGTCAGTTGGCTTCATGGAGAAGTCAGCAAGGAGATATTGGGCAATATGTGGCCAGGATATTTCAAAGATGAATTACATATAGGTTACGTTACTAACGGAGTTCATTTCCCGACATGGACCGCAGCCAATATGCGAAGGTTATACTCCCGTTATTTTGAAGAAGGATTCCGGGAACACGACTATGACATAAAGGCATGGCAAAAGGTCTATGATATAGATGACGCCGAACTGTGGAAGGAAAGAATGGTACTCAAGAACAAACTTGTAAAACAGATTTTGAAATACGTTACCGATCCCAAACAGTTCAAATACGATTCGCCCCGACAAATGCTTCAGATCGTTGAATCGTTTAAACCGGATGTACTTACAATAGGGTTCGCACGCCGTTTTGCGACATACAAGCGTGCCAATCTATTGTTCTCCAATCTGGAACGTTTAAGCAGCATAATCAACAATCCTGAAAGACCTGTACACTTTGTATTTGCGGGGAAAGCCCATCCGAACGATCAACCGGGACAAGATCTCATAAA
Organism: uncultured Alistipes sp.; assembly: GCA_949296995.1. GTDB lineage: Bacteria > Bacteroidota > Bacteroidia > Bacteroidales > Rikenellaceae > Alistipes_A. The sequence continues at coordinate 19,690 of CASFSC010000193.1, forward strand.
ACGTATATCTGAAATTGCCGCCATGCCTCAATTCATGGGTAAAATTATATTCTTGCCAAATTACGACATGGAACTGGCACGGAGGCTTGTTCAAGGAGTAGATGTATGGTTGAATACTCCGACACGACCTTTGGAAGCATCCGGTACAAGCGGTGAAAAAGCGGTAATGAACGGCGTTATGCATTTCAGCGTACTCGATGGTTGGTGGGTAGAAGGTTATCGTGAAGGCGGAGGTTGGGCTCTTCCGATGGAAAATACTTTCGAAGATGCCAATTTCCAAAATGAAATGGATGCAGAAATTATCTATACTACTCTGGAAAACGATATCATTCCGAAATATTACAACCGTACATCGGACAATATTCCTCACGAATGGATAAAATCCATGAAGATATGTATTGCCGAAATTGCAGCTAATTTCACGACAAACCGTATGTTACGCGACTACGAAGAAAGATTCTACAACAAACTTTACGAACGCAACAAAAAAATGGTTGCAAACAATTACGCTTTAGCACGTGAAATAGCGGGATGGAAACGCAAAGTAAGCAATTCATGGGATAAGGTACGTATTGTGAGTGTAAAACAGCTGGACGTTATGAAAGAGGCTATTTATACAGGTCAATCATATCCGATCGAAGTTGTTGTAGATATTGATGGTCTCAGTCCAAAAGATATAGGAGTTGAGTTAGTCTTTGCGAACCAAATAGATCAAGGTGATGTAAAAATCGTTCACAAAACAGAATTGTCGCTTGTCAAACACGAAGGTTCAATGGCATATTATAAAATTGCCATCAATCCTACTCGGACTGGAACATTCGATATGTCTATAAGAATTTTCCCGAAAAATCCGAAACTGCCTCACAGAATGGATTTCGCTCTGGTTAAATGGGCATAAAACGACTTAACAAAAACATAAAATTAAAATATAAAAACGGGTTTGATCAAACCCGTTTTTATATTTTAATTTGTTCATTTAAACTAATTGAATGCATTATTATTTTCATGTTTCAATTTTTCTATAATATCATAGAAAATAATGAATAACATCTTGCTAAATAAAATTTTAATAACTAAATTTACAAGTACAGAGAAAATATAAAAATTATGGCTTTTATTCATTTCGACAAGACCGAACTGGGAAATCTGGAATATTCTCTCCAAAGGGAAATGCTGAGCACTAACCGTGCAGGAGGATATATGAGTACCACTATGGTCTGCTGCAACACCAGAAAATATCATGGTTTGATGGTATGCCCTAAAGATGATTTCGACGATGAACTTTATGTGCTGCTTTCATCTGTAGATGAAACAATCGTGCAACACGACCAATCATTCAATCTTGCGATCCATCGTTATCCGGGCATTTATGAACCGCGCGGACATAAATATATAACAGACTTCAACTATACACCCTCCCCTACCATTACATACCGTGTAGGAGGTGTTATACTTAAAAAAGAATTATTGTGGATACATTCGCGCACACAATTATTGATACGTTATACTTTACTTGAAGCAAGATCCCGCACATGGCTGCGATTGCGCCCATTCCTTGCTTTCCGGAACAGACATGAATTGAGCCATGCCAACTCGTCGGCAGACGGACGCGCATTCCCAATCGTTAATGGAGTAAAATGCCGTCTATATGATAAATTCCCGTGGCTTAATATGCAAATAAATTCTGCAAGCGAATTCAATGCTGCTCCTGACTGGTATTTGAATTTCGAATATCTCGAAGAGATGAAACGAGGGTATCCATACCATGAAGATTTGTTGACTCCAGGATATTTTGAAACCGAAATAGAAAAAGGTCAAAGCATCATATTTTCTTGTTCAACACAAGAGATAGATCCATCTACTCTCGACATTACGTTTACAGATGAAATTGCACGTCGTTCTGACAAAAACGATCTTTTGTCTTGTCTACGCCATTCAGCCCGTCAATTTATCGTAAAACATGGCAATAAAACCGAACTCGTAGCTGGTTATCCTTGGTTCGGAAGGTGGGGTCGAGACACTTTTATTGCACTCCCGGGCATTACTCTCACACAAGGAGCTGTAGATTCATGTGTGGATGTAATAAATACTATGACGCGTGAAATGAAAGACGGACTATTCCCCAATATGGGTAATGCCTATAATTCAGTAGATGCTCCGATGTGGTTTTTCTGGACTTTGCAGGCTCTTGAAAAGCACATAGGAGGTAAAGAGATATGGAAATTGTACGGCTCTAAAATGAAAGATATTCTAAATGCATACAAAAAAGGGATTGGAGAGCACATAAAAGTTCATGATAACGGACTGATATGGGCTTCGCATCCAACTCATGCCATAACATGGATGGATGCCGTAGTAGACGGACAGCCTGTGACAGGAAGAGAAGGATATCAAGTCGAAATAAATGCGTTGTGGTATAATGCCGTTTATTACACACTGACGCTTGCAACTGAAAATGGCGATAAAAAATTTGTCAGAGAATGGAAAAAATATCCGGAATTGATAAAAAAATCATTTATCGAAACATTCTGGTATGAAGAAGAAGAGTATCTGGCCGATTACGTAAACGAACACGGACAAAATACATTCATACGTCCTAATCAGATAATCGCTTGTTCACTGCCATATTGCATGTTAAACGACTATCAAAAAGTATCGGTCATACGTATAGTACGCCGTCACTTGTTAACGCCTAAAGGTTTACGCACACTCTCTCCAAGAAATCCTCTATACGAAGGCCGTTACGAAGGAGATCAAAACGCAAGAGACAAAGCATATCATCAAGGAACAGTTTGGGTATGGTTATTGGAACATTACGCCAAAGCCAATTTCGATCTGGCCGGCAGAAGCTATATTCATGAAGCGGAAGAAATGGTGAAAAATTTTGAAGAGGATTTAAGCTCATACGGGCTCGCTTCGGTTGCTGAAATATATGATGGAGACCCTCCTTATACACAACGTGGAGCTATTTCACAAGCATGGAGTGTTGGGGCTATTTTACGCATAATCGAAATGATAGAAATGTACAAAGGAAAAGCAAAATAATAATTAAAATATAAAGTTATGAGAGTTTTAATGTTTGGATGGGAGTTCCCTCCGCATATTTCGGGAGGTTTAGGGACAGCCTGTTACGGACTTACTCGAGGTTTGGCCAAACACGATGTCGAAATTATTTTTGTCGTACCCAAGGCTCACGGGGACGAAGATAAACGTTTCGTAAAAGTTGTAAATGCCAGCGACGTAGAAGCATTATACGGTGACGTCCAAAATGACGATATCTGGGAAAAGCTCTCGTTTATCCATATAAATTCTAATATGGTTCCCTACATATCCCCCGAAGAATTCGAAACATACAGTTCGGAATATCGTAAAACAGGAACGAATACGCATGCCAAAGGCGATTTATGGAAAGAAAGGTATAATTTTTCCGGCAAATACGGAGCTAATCTGCTCGAAGAAGTCGCACGTTATGCTATGGTAGCCGCTCAGATAGCTAAAGAATTATCAGGACAATTCGATATCATACATGCCCATGACTGGTTGACCTATTATGCAGGCATTGCCGCAAAACGTATTTCAGGAAAACCACTGGTAGTACACATCCATGCGACTGAATTCGACCGAAGCGGAGAAAATGTAAACCAAGAAGTATATAATATCGAACGTGCAGGTATGCAGGAGGCAGACAGAGTCATAGCCGTAAGCAATCTGACACGCAATATAGTAATCGATAAATACGGTATATCCCCGCACAAAGTAGTAACGGTACACAACGCTGTAAGATTTGCATCTAAAAATGAAGTAGAAACAAAAAGAGCTGTCACAGACAAAATTGTTACATTTTTAGGTCGTATAACTTACCAGAAAGGACCTGACTATTTTGTTGAAGCTGCGGCTAAAGTGTTGAAAAAAGTTCCCAACGTACGTTTTGTCATGGCCGGAAGCGGAGACATGTTAAATCACGTAATAAGGCGCGTAGCAAAACTCGGAATTGCGGACAGATTCCATTTTACAGGATTCCTGAAAGGCGAAGAAGTACAAAAAATGTTTGCCCTGAGCGATGTATATGTAATGCCTTCAGTATCGGAACCGTTCGGGATTTCGCCACTTGAAGCGATGCGATCGAACGTACCGGTCATAATTTCCAAACAATCGGGAGTTGCTGAAGTACTCGATTATGCTATAAAAGTGGATTATTGGGATGTAGATGCTTTGGCCGACGCAATATACGGACTCGTTAAATATCCTGCACTGTCACAAATGTCAGCTGAAAAAGGTTTGAAAGAAGTGACCAGTCTAAAATGGGAAGATGCCGCTGCAGAAGTCGTAAACGTCTATAAGTCGGTATTATAAATTATCAACTGTTGAACGCTAAACTGCATTTGTTATGAAAACTATATGCTTATATTTCCAGGTACACCAACCGCTCAGATTGAAAAAATATCGTTTTTTCAACATGGGAAAAGATCATCACTATCTTGACGACTTTGCGAACAGAAACATTATGCAAAAAGTCGCTAATAAATGTTATATTCCCATGAATAAGCTTCTTTTGAAACTTATAAAAGAAAACGGCAAAAAATTCAAAATTTCATTCTCTATATCGGGAATAGCTATCGAACAGTTCAGAATGTACGCCCCCGAAGTATTAGACACTTTCAGGGCTCTTGCAAAAACGGGATGTGTAGAATTTTTATGTGAAACTTATGCACATTCTCTTGCATCATTAATAAATGAAGACGAATTCAAGGAACAGGTAAAATTGCATAGCCGTACTATCGAGGATGAATTCGGAGTAAAACCTACAGCATTCCGAAACACGGAACTCATATATTCTGATCATATCGGTGAAATTGTTGCCAATCTCGGCTTTTCCACGATGCTCACAGAAGGGGCCAAACATATTCTCGGATGGAAAAGCCCAAATTATGTATACTGCAATGCCATAAATTCAGATTTAAAACTGTTGCTAAGAAACTTTAAATTGAGTGATGATATAGCATTTCGTTTTTCTAACAAAGGTTGGTGCGAATATCCTTTAACAGTTGAAAAATATGTAGGATGGCTCACAAATCCGGAAATGCCGGGTGATATTATCAACCTGTTTATGGATTACGAAACTTTCGGAGAACACCAAGGTCCCGAAACAGGAATTATAGATTTTATGAAATATTTACCCAAAGGAGCTTTAGCAACAAAACAACTCGAATTTGCGACCCCATCGGAAGTGGCGAAAAAATATAATCCGGTGGCTGTATTCAATTCTCCATATCCAATTTCATGGGCTGACGAAGAGAGAGATGTCACTGCTTGGCTCGGAAACGAACTTCAAAATGAAGCGTTTAATTCTCTTTACGAATTACGCGACAAAATAAAAAGCATTAATTCGCCTGATTACAATTATGTATGGAGGTTTTTGCAGGAATCCGACCACTTCTATTATATGGCTACTAAATGGTTCTCAGACGGCGACGTACACAGCTATTTTAACCCATACGACTCTCCATATGAAGCTTTTATAAATTATATGAACGTATTCAGCGATTTCAAAATGGTAGTGGACAATTCTTTCAATAATACTAAAGAAGAGGCTGTATCGGCATAAAAAGAGAAATGGCAAATAGTTTTTATAATCAGGAAAAAATTCTATTTTTGCCCATTACAATGAAAAAGCTTATTATGAAGAAATTTTTTGCACTCTTTTTTGTTTCGTTGTGTGTATTATCGTGCGGTCAAAACAAAAAAGCATACATTTCAGGTACATTTGCAGGAATTACCGATGATACCGTTTACTTACAATTAGTAACTACACAAGGTGTAAGCATGGTGGATTCATCTCAAATTTCAAAAAAAGGCGAATTTAAATTTACGGTTAAAATGCCTGCTCCAATACCAACGTTTTATAACATAATATACAAACAAAATATAATTCCTCTTTTGGTTGCACCCAAAGATCATATAAATATAAATTCAGTTTGCGATATCGCATTGAATTATGAAGTAGAAGGATCGGAAGACTCAAAAAAACTTAAACAATTTTATTCCAGTTTTTATAGCGGTGCTGAAAAATTAGATTCTCTTTCATACGCTTATAACTCCCTACCGTCGGCAAAAAATTATGACCCACAACGTAATCAACTGCTTCAGGATTATGCTCAGGAATTTATAAGACTAAAAAGAGAACAAATAGAATTTATAGTCAAGAATGCATCCTCGATGGCATCACTGTATGCCTTGTATCATAAATTTCCAAGCGGGCAACCATTATTCAACATTGCCAACGATATCACATATTACAAAATGATATATGACTCTTTGTCGCCCAAATATGCTGAATCGAGACATATAGCAGTATTGGAAGATGATATCAATGCTTATTATAGAGTACAAGAACTATCAGAACAACTCGATGCCCAGGCAGACAATATGCTCGGATATCCTGACATTGAGATGCAGGACATGTATGGGAAGACTCACAAATTGTCATCGCTTAACGGCAAAGTAATACTTTTGGATTTTTGGATATCCAGCTTGGATGCCAGCAAAGCATCCAATGCCGAATTGAAAGAGATCTATTCAGAATTTGCGAAAAAAGGTTTTGAGATATATCAAGTGTCTCTTGACACCGAAAAGGCAGAGTGGATAACAAGCGTACAAAATCAAAAGCTACCATGGATTAGCGTATGTGATTTCGATGGTACACAAAGTATTGCTGTACTCCATTACAATATTCAGAAAATTCCTGCCAATATCATTATAGATAAAAACGGCAACGTAGTTGGACGAGACATTTTCGGGTCCAAACTGAGAGCAAAAATCGCAGAATTGACCAGCAAATAATGTATTATTTCGCCTCAGACACCCATTTAGGACTCTCTTTAACCGGCAAAGAAAAGGAAAGAGAGCTTATGTTCATAAAATGGCTGGATGAAGTAGCTCCTTCTGCCAAAGCCATTTTTCTTGTAGGTGACATTTTCGACTTTTGGTTTGAATACAAACGTGTCGTACCTCGTGGTTTCACACGCCTTTTAGGAAAATTCTCTGAACTGACCGACAAAGGAATAGAGATCCATTTTTTTGCAGGGAATCATGACCTTTGGGCTTTTGATTATTTACACACCGAATGTGGACTTATACTTCATAGTAAAGATGCGGTAATGGACCTATACGGCAAAAAAGTTTTCATCTCTCACGGAGACATTCTTGGTGACAGAAAATTTATGTCACGGTTCTTGAGCGGATTTTTCCGTTCACGTGTGGCCCAATGGTTTTTCTCAATTCTGCATCCTGATACAGCTCTCAAATTTGGCAGCTGGTGGAGCGGATCGAGCAGAAAATCCAAACCTGTGAAACATAAATTCAGGGGAGAAGATGATATAATAGTAAAATTCGCACGCAAATATCTTACGACAAACCCGGATATAAATCTTTTCGTTTGCGGACATATACATTGTGCAGTAATACACCCTTTGACCCAGACAAGTTCTATTGCATTTTTGGGAGAATGGATCGAAG
>CASFSC010000194.1 GCA_949296995.1 uncultured Alistipes sp.
GACCCTCGATAAGATGCTATTGTCGAAATACCCATTTTTGAAATTACTTTCAACAACCCTTTACCTACGGCCTTAATGAAATTCTTTTCAGCCGTTGCGTAATCGAGCGACAAGGTTCTATCTTTTACCAGTTCATTAAGCACAGCAAAGGCCATATATGGATTCACGGCACTTGCACCATACCCTAATAACAGAGCGAAATGGTGTACCTCACGAGCCTCTCCTGTTTCAACGATTAAAGCTGTTTTGGTACGTTTACGTTTTGCTATCAAATGGTGGTGTACGGCAGAAACAGCCATAACACTCGGTATTGCAGCACGTAATTCATTCACCTCGCGATCCGATATTATAATATAATTGAAATGTTCTTCAACAGCTTCTTCCGCCTCACGACAAAGACGTTCCACAGCCGCCTCCATTCCGGCAGCTCCCTCAGCAACCGGGAAAGTCATATCGAGGGTATGCGTACGAAAACCTTTGTAGTCGATATGGCGCAGAATATCTATATCACGGTTTGTAAGTATTGGTTGTGTAATATGGACCATTTTACACAACTCTTCCGAAGGAGCGAGCAAATTTTTATCAATGGCCCCTATATATCCTTCCAAGGACATCACCAACTCTTCACGAATAGGATCTATAGGCGGATTGGTAACCTGGGCAAACTGTTGACGGAAATAATTGAAAAGTAACTGTGGCTTTTCAGAAAAGAGTGCAATAGGAGTGTCATTTCCCATGGAACTTATAGCCTCGGCACCTTTCTCACCCATAGGAGATACTATTCGGGTAATTTCCTCATCAAAATAACCGAATATTTTCTTTCTTATGTCAAAACCCTCAACTTCAGGAGATACTTTACGACCGGATATGATTTCATCGAGGTGTATTCTGTTTTTGCGTAACCAATCGCCATAAGGGAATTTGTCAGCCAAAGCCTTTTTTATCTCCTTGTCACGATATATGGTTCCCGTATGAGTATCAATCAACAATATTTTACCAGGTTGCAACCGTCCTTTTTCAATCACTTTAGCCGCATCGACAGGCAATACACCCGCTTCGGAAGCCATAATCATCGTTCCGTCAGAGGTAATGGTATAACGTGCAGGGCGCAATCCGTTACGGTCCAACATTCCCCCAGCATAACGGCCGTCAGAAAAGAGCAATGTTGCAGGGCCATCCCACGGTTCCATCAAAATTGAATGATATTCATAAAAATCCTTCAATTCTTGAGAAATAGGATTTTTATCATTATAACTCTGAGGTACAAGCATTGCCAATGCATGAGGCAGAGACATTCCTGCCATCATAAAGAATTCCAACATATTGTCCAACGAAGCACTATCACTCATATCTTTTTGGACAACAGGATTTATTACCGATTCATCGCCCAACAGAGGAGATTGCAGTACGCTTTCACGAGCCTGACTCCACAGTCTGTTACCTCTGATAGTATTTATCTCGCCATTATGTCCCAACAAACGGAAAGGTTGAGCCAATGCCCATGAAGGAAATGTATTTGTACTGAAACGAGAGTGTACCAAAGCAATTCCACTGGTCAGAGCAGGGTTTTGCAAATCAGTAAAATAATAACGCAACTGAGCTGAGGAGAGCATTCCTTTGTAAACCATATTTTTGGAACTCAGACTCGCAATATATGTATCTTCACAAATTTTTTCGATACGACGACGTGTACGATACAGTCTTACATCAAGTGTCAATTCACTCGATAATTCTTCAACGATAAAAATTTGTTTTATATCAGGTTCCGAAGCCAGCGCCATCTCTCCTAACATTGAGTTATCGGTCGGGACATTACGTACAGCCAATAAAGATAGACCTTCAGTTTTTGCAGCGTCTTTGATAACGTCAATAATTTCCCTCTGACGACGTTCATCTTTAGGCATAAATACCAATCCAGTACCATAGCTCTCTTTTTCAGGCACGGCTATTCCTTGCAAAAGAATAAACTCATGAGGAACCTGTATCATAATACCCGCACCGTCTCCGGTTGCCGAATCCGCACCTTCGGCTCCACGATGGATCATGTTCTCCAGAATATGCAATCCATCGTCAATAATTTTATGTGATTTTTTACCATGTATGTTGAGTACTAACCCAACTCCACAAGCATCATGCTCATAAGCAGGATCATAAAGGCCCTGCTTAGCATTCAGTTTAAGCATATGATGTTTCATTTTCTTATCTTACAAATAAAAGTTCTCTATATTTAGGTAATGTCCACATACGGTCGTCAACAATAAGTTCCAGTTTGTCAATGTGATAACGTATAGTATCCATTAACGGGACAACCGTATCATGATAAGCAACCGCTTTTTCACGTTCAGATGTAATAACGTTAGCTTTTTTGCGAGCTTCGGTCATTTCCGTACATTTCTCAGTAATAAATTCAATATGAGCATTGATATCCTTGATAATACGCCTGTTTTGACGGCACATCATATCAGCATCTTCTTTAGAGAATAGAGCATTTATCTTATAAATATTATCCAACAATACAGACTGATATGACGATGCCACAGGAACGATATGGTTCATCGCAAGATCGCCCAATACACGTGATTCAATCTGAATCTTTTTCGTATATGTTTCCCATTTCACTTCACAACGAGATTCTATCTCTGCATGGCTCAGTACACCACATTTTTCGAAAACAGCCAGACTCTCAGGTTTTAAGAAGTTATCGAAAATAAGTGGTACGCTGGTTTCACAATCCAAACCACGTCTTGCAGCTTCTTCTTTCCATTCTTCGCTATATCCATTACCTTCAAAGTGGATCGGACGACACTCTGCAATCATATTTTTAATTACGGTAATAATTGCTTTATCTTTAGTCATGCCTGTTCCAATCAGATTGTCAACTTCAATCTTAAATTGTGAAAGCTGATTAGCCATTACCGTATTAAGTGTCATGATGGCTTCAGCACAGTTTGCAGAAGATCCCACAGCTCGGAATTCAAATCTATTACCGGTAAATGCGAATGGAGAGGTACGGTTACGATCGGTATTATCCAACAATACTTCAGGAAGATGAGCAACACCAAGTCTCAATGCCACCTTTTTATCAAAATGTATAACATCATCAGTACTTACACGTTCCAATTTATCCAACACTTCGGTTATCTGTTTTCCGAGGAATATTGATACGATAGCAGGAGGTGCTTCGTTTGCTCCCAAACGGTGAGCATTTGTTGCAGAGCTTATAGATGCCTTGAGAAGACCATTGTATTTGTAAACAGCCATCATAGTATTTACAAGGAACGTTATAAACTGCAAATTCTGAGTATCATTTTTACCTGGAGAGAACAGATTCACACCTGTATCGGTTCCCATACTCCAGTTATTATGTTTACCAGAACCATTTATTCCCTTAAACGGTTTTTCATGCAACAATACACGGAAATGATGACGGCGTGCCACTCTTTTCATAATAGACATTAACAATATATTATGATCATTGGCAAGATTTATCTCTTCGTAAACGGGAGCAACTTCAAACTGATTGGGAGCCACTTCATTGTGACGGGTTTTCACAGGAATTCCCAGTTTCAGAGCTTCATTTTCGAGATCGGTCATGAAAGCAAGTACACGTGAAGGAATAGATCCGAAATAGTGATCTTCCAACTGTTGGTTTTTAGCACTTTCATGTCCCATTAGAGTTCGACCTGTTGTCACCAAATCGGGACGTGCGGCCCACAACGCTTCATCCACCAGAAAATATTCCTGTTCCCATCCCAAATAAGAGATAACTTTAGTCACATTTTCATCGAAATATTTACAAACGTCCGTCGCAGCTTTATCGAGTGCATTAATGGAACGAAGCAACGGCGTCTTATAATCCAACGCTTCACCCGTATAAGCGATAAATACTGTCGGAATACAGAGAGTATCACCTACGACAAATGCTGGAGATGACGGATCCCATGCTGAATATCCACGAGCTTCGAAAGTATTACGCAAACCTCCACTTGGGAAACTGGATGCATCAGGTTCCTGTTGAACCAACAGTTTACCAGAGAATTCTTCTATTATACCACCATTAGCATTAGGTTCCAGAAAAGCATCATGTTTTTCAGCAGTACCACCTGTCAAAGGTTGAAACCAGTGTGTATAATGTGTCGCGCCCATATCCATAGCCCACTGTTTCATTCCGGTAGCCACGCCATCGGCAATGGCCCTGTCGAGAGGCAAACCTTTGTCGATTGAATCGGTAAGGGCTTTATATGTATATTTGGAGAGGTAACGCTGCATTTTTTCGCGATTGAATACATTTTTTGCAAAATCTTCAGCAGGACGATTCTCATTATTTACAGGAACTGCCGTACGTCCCAAAGCTTCACGCAGAAGCTCAAATCTCAAAGTACTCATTTATTTAAATATTATATTGTTTTCTCTACATTTATCAATCATTTCCTGTGGCCAGAGCGAAGATTGGACTTCTCCTATGTGGGCACAACGCAAAAAGTACATACACAAACGTGACTGTCCTATTCCACCTCCTATTGAAAGAGGTATGCGATCTTCCAAAAGTGCCTTATGAAATGGAAGTTGTGCACGTTCAGGACATCCTTCTATGTCGAGCTGGCGAAGCAAAGCCGTCTTATCAACACGAATACCCATGGAAGATATTTCGAACGCATTGTCCAAAACTTCATTCCACAAAATGATATCGCCGTTAAGTCCTTTATACCCATTTTCAGATTCCGTAGTCCAATCGTCATAATCGGGAGCACGCCCGTCATGTTTTTCGCCATTGGAAAGAACTCCTCCTACACCGATAAGAAATATTGCGCCATATTTTTTAGCAGCTTCGCGTTCACGTTCTTTAGGTGACAATGTCGGATATTCTTTCAATAAATCTTCACTCTGAATAAATGTAATTTCATCCGGAAGTACTGGTGTTATATGAGGATGAAGTTGATAAAGTTTTTGTTCCGTCTCACGCAGAGCTTCATAAATTTCCTTTACTATAGATTTCAGGAAATTAAGATTTCTTTGGTCCGCTGAAATGGTACGTTCCCAATCCCATTGATCAACATACAGAGAATGTATATTGGACAACTCTTCATCAGGACGGATTGCATTCATATCGGTATAGAGTCCATAGTTAACTGGAATCTTATAAGCACCTAATTTCATTCGTTTCCACTTTGCGAGTGAATGCACTACCTCAGCTTTTGCACCGCCCATATCAGGTATTGTAAAATTTACCGGATGCTCTGTTCCGTTCAAATCATCGTTAATACCTGTCCCGGCCAACACAAACAGAGGAGCGGTCACACGACGCAAATGCAATTTTGATGATAATTCTTGTTGAAAAGTAAGTTTCAACATCTTTATCGCCTCTTCCATTGTTTCAGGAACTAAACGAGGACGATAATCTTTAGGAATATACAGTTTCATATTATTTATATTTATTAATTAATTCAACAATCAGTTATAGGCAGTTTCACCATGTTCGTAAATATCAAGACCTTCTTCTTCAATACGTTTGTCTACACGCATTCCTATTGTTTTATGTATGCCTTTGAATATAATCAGTGCCATAATCAAAGCCCAAGCCATCATTACAAAAGCGCCGAGGGTCTGTACCCCGAGGAATGATGCATCGCCCGTATAAAAAAATCCGTCTTCGACAGCGAAACAACCTACAAGTATTGTTCCAAGTGTTCCACATACACCATGTACAGATATCGCACCCACAGGGTCATCTATTTTCAATATTTTATCAAAGAATTCCACTGCAAATAGCATAGCTGCGCCGCATATTACACCTATAGCTACAGCCCCAGCGGGAGATACGAGATCACATCCTGCTGTTACACCGACCAATCCTGCTAATACACCATTGAGACTTAAACTGAGAGTAGGTTTACCATATTTTATCCATGCTATGATAAGAGTTGTGACACTACCTGCGGCGGCGGCAAGGTTTGTAGTCAGAAACACATGAGATATAGCCAAACGGTCAGCCAAAGTAGATGCAGCCAGTTGTGAACCGGGGTTAAACCCGAACCATCCGAACCACAGGATAAACACTCCGAGAGCTGCTATGGTGAGGCTATGTCCAGGGATAGCACGTATTTTACCGTTTTTATATTTTCCTATACGAG
>CASFSC010000195.1 GCA_949296995.1 uncultured Alistipes sp.
CCAGATAAAATAGATATAGGATTTATAAGGCCTTGTACGCATAAGCGATGCACGGCGCATAAAGAACCATAGCGATAATATTGTTGTTATAACCGTTATACCCCAGAATGTCAACAGATCCGGACGTATGAAATCTGCCAGAAAAGCTGCCCGTTGACTGCATGATACGATTGTATTGAAAAACAATATTCCGAGATATGAAAATTGTTCTCCCATGCCCCAATATATATATGAACATATGGCGAAAGGCAAGAGATATCCCATTATGGATATTATGATTTCATGCCAGTCTTTACGGAAAATCGACAGCGCACAGGGTATAAGAATTATATAAATTATTGAAGGAGCATATATCAGCACTGTTGTTCCCAGCAAAATCGAAGCTGTAAATGTACTCCCGTATTGTTTCTGCCGGCGGAAAGAATTTATCATCATTTCGGAAGAGTATATCACCAACCATGATGTTATTATACCGACTATGTTTTGTGTGCCGAAATAGTTCCCGCAACTTATTATGATATATATTATAGCCGGCAGAAATGCCTTGTCGGTATATATCATATTCCGTGTTACGATGCGTGTTATCATTACCGTATTTGACAATACCATTATTACAACAATAACGGTACTTAAAATAGGATTGGAACTTGCGAAGTTTTCAAGTAATACACCCAAAGGCATCCTGGAAACAAAAGATGCCGTAATTTCTACCGGTTGCACTATACCTCGTGCCCAGAATAATAAAAGGAGCAATACAACCCACGTAAAAGTCCATTCCAGACTTTGGCGGGTTAAGTTAATACTCATTACTGTTACCTTTTCATCAGGTCCTTACCTATATCTGAACGATAATATTTTCCCTGATATTCAATGTCTTGTATGGTGTTAAACGATTTATTGACTGCATCGGCTATGCTTTTGCCGAATGATGTGACTGCAAGCACACGTCCTCCTGAAGTTAAAATCTTACCTGCTTTGGATGTGGTTCCGGCATGGAATACGATACTGCCCTCATCGGTGGTGGGACAGCTCATACTCAATCCTTTAATTTCAAATCCCTTTTCATAAGACCCAGGATAACCTTCCGATACGCATACTACTGTTACAGCTGTATTTGGAGAAATCTGTAAATCGTATTTATCTAATTTCCCGTATGCAATACCTTCGAATAGTCCGATAATGTCACTTTCTATGCGTGGCAGAACAACCTCTGTTTCAGGATCACCCATACGGACATTATATTCCACAACTTTAGGTGTTCCGTCAACATTCATCAGACCGATGAAAATAAAACCTTTATAAATTATTTTGTCAGCCTTCAATCCTGCTATGGTCGGTTCAACAATCGTTTTGGTTACTTTTTCCATAAACTGTTCATCAGCAAATGGAACCGGTGAAACAGCTCCCATACCTCCTGTATTAGGACCCGTATCTCCTACGCCGATACGTTTATAGTCTTTTGCGACGGGAAGTATCTTGAATGAAGTTCCGTCAGTTGCTACAAAAACTGAACACTCTATACCCGAAAGATATTCTTCGATTACTACCGTGTTGCTTGCTGCACCGAATTTACCATTTAGCATGTTGGCAAGCTCAGTTTTTGCCTCATCTATTGAATCCAGAATCAATACGCCTTTACCGGCAGCAAGACCGTCTGCTTTGAGGACATAAGGAGCTTTTAATGTTTCTAAAAATGCGAGCCCTTCATCCAAACTCTTTTTTGTAAAGCTACGGTATGCTGCAGTAGGAATATTATGACGTGTCATAAATGCCTTTGCAAAATCTTTGCTCCCTTCAAGTCTGGCGCCTTCTGTCGAAGGTCCTATTACAGGAATGTTGCTTATTTCCCCGTCTTCAGCAAAAAAGTTATATATACCTTTTACCAGAGGTTCTTCAGGACCCACAACTACAAGGTTTATATTATTCGATATGACGAATTGTTTGACACTGCCAAAATTATTTGGATTTATATCGACGTTGGTGCCGCAAGATGCCGTACCGGCATTCCCCGGTGCAATATACAGTTTTGCAACTCTTTTGCTGCGGGCAATAGACCATGCGAATGCATGTTCTCTTCCTCCTGATCCTAAAAGTAGTACGTTTATCGAGTCTGGGAATTTCATATATTCAATATTGCTTTAAGCTCTGTTTATAAATGGTTTTAATATTTCGTTCAGTTTATCATATTCGACCAGAAAGCCATCATGGCCGAAATCCGAATTGATTATACGCAATTCACTGTTCGGAATATGACGGTACAAAAATATCTGTTCCGAAACAGG
>CASFSC010000196.1 GCA_949296995.1 uncultured Alistipes sp.
GTTGGGCCAAAATAAACAATTTGTTTTGGCCGGTATCCTTACGGCATTTCAAATAGCGTTGTACAGCTTGGTTTTTGTAGCTTGGTTGCGCATGGGTATCGGAGGAATTTTTTGTTCCAATATATTGGCTCGTGTGGTGACCCTGATTGTGATTGAGATACGTACTCGAATATTTAAGCGCTATTTTTTTATGGGATTTAAAGATAAGGCCTTGAATAAGTCTTTATTGAAATATTCGTTGCCGTTACTCCCCAATTTTATTTGTTGGTGGCTTTTGGGTAGTTCCAGCCGATTGTGCATAGAGCATTTTTTGGGTTTGGAGGCCAATGGTATTTTTGCCGTAGCTATGAAATTTTCGACCATATTGGAGACCTTTTCGGTTATTGTATATCAGGCTTGGCAAGAGACTGCCATTAAACAATACATGGCTCCCGACCGTGATAAATTTTTTTCTCGAATATTCAATACATACAGCTATATTTTGACTGTTTTGGCTCTCGCCTTTTCTTTTGTATTGAAACTTAACTATTCATGGTTGGTCGATGATAGGTATGCCGATAGTTTGCAGTACCTGTATCCCTTATTTATTTCGGTAGTTTGTTTTGCTTTGGCTGCATTTTACGATTTGGGGTATCAATGTTCAAAACGAACCGTTAGAAATCTGCCGGGAATAATTATTACAACGGTTCTGAATTTAGTTATGAACTATTTGTTTATTCGTATTTGGGGTATTTGGGGTATCGTGCTATCGTCGATTCTTTCGTATTTGTTCTTGTTGGTATTCCGTATCATCGATACTTGGAAATTTTTTCCGGTGAAGGTGTCGATTGAGATTGTTTATCCGATTTTGGCTTTGATAGGGGGCGGTGTAATATTTTATAAAGTCGATTCGGCAATGTGGCAGATAGGATATGTTTTGGCTATAATAATTCTTGCTTATTATATTCAGCCCAAAGAGGTTAAGTTGGAATTGCAAATGAAATTAAAGGCATTTTGGGCAAAGTTACAGGGTGGATAATTATAATTTAGTCGTGTATTTTTTTTATAAAATTGGGGTTATATTTATGCCTAGAAAGTATTATTGATTTAATATAAATCAAGAAGCAAATATTACTTTTGTGCAGTGGAAGATAATTTAACAATATGGATAAAGTTGAAGTGTCGGTTATTGTGCCGATTTATAATAAAGAAAAGTATTTGAATCGGTGTATTGATAGCATTCGCTCTCAAACATTTCAAAATTTTGAAGTCATATTGGTCGATGATGAATCGTCGGATAGATCGGGAGAAATAGCAGACAATTATGCTGTATTGGATGATCGCATAAGGGTGATCCATCAGAAAAACAGAGGAGAGATAGGTTCTCGTCGTACAGGAATTGAAGCTGCAAAGGCCGATTATTTAGTTTTTGTGGATGCCGATGATTCTTTTCCTGAAAACGCCATAGAGATACTTTATACATATTGTACGACCAATAATCTGGATATTGTTTTTGGTGCTTATAAAAGGATTGAGCCCCATAAAGAATATTTTGTTTCCCACCCTTTTTCGGGAATAGTTTCAAGTGAAAAGTTGGTTTCTTATCTTATGGATTTGAGGTCAATTTGTCTAAGTAGTAATTTTAGTAAAAAAGAGATTTGGCATAAAGATGTATTTTTTGACAATGATGAAAAATATCCAAATGCCGATATATTGGTGAATATAAGATTATCGAAATATATTCGGCGAGCGGGAATCATTAATGATATAGTATATAACTACTATTGTGTTTCGGGTTCTTTGTCGGTAGGGGGTGTGTTGAATCAACAACATTTGTGGAAACGTTATTTTGAATTGCTTGAAACTCATTTGAAAGAACGTGGACTTTATGAAGAGAATAAACGACGATTCCAAATACTTGAAATAGATCGTTTGGCTTTTTATTTAAAAGATATTGATAAGACAGATGAGTGGGTAAAGCGTGTGTTGAGTTATAATACTGCTGGCTTCCCATTTAAGTCTCGTATGTTACAATTTTTGATTCATTTTCCAAGACTGAGATATAGTATTATAAAAATGAATCGCTATATCAAATTTAAGTTGGGGAAATAATTGATAAGAAATATGAAAATTATCGTAGTCAATCCCATACTGTTTACTCCCGAAAAAGGGATAATTCCTCGTGTGAGGACGATAAAAGAGACGATGATGTATGACTTGTGTATGGCTTTTCACCGTGCGGGTCATTCGGTTACGTTGGTTGCTGCGGCCGATTATGCACCGGTTGAACCGGAAACCTACGATTTTGAAGTGGTTTTCTTGAAGTCGGT
>CASFSC010000197.1 GCA_949296995.1 uncultured Alistipes sp.
AGTGTGTTATTGCGGAGTGAAAGATCATGACAATATAAACCAGTTTTATGATTCGCTGGATATTTATGTGCATCCGTCTTTTACGGAAGGGTGTCCGCGTGTAGTAGTGGAAGCAATGTCAAGAGGTTGTCCATGTCTGGCTTCTTGCGCAGGAGGAATTCCGGAACTCGTAAATAAGACGTGTATTCATAATATAGGAGATGCGAATAAACTGGCGGATGATATAGAGTTGTTATATAAAAATAAAGAAATATGCAAACAGTTGGCTATTGAAAATTATCAATGCGCCAAGGAATATTATTCAGATAACATATTGTCACAAAGGATGGGTTTCTATAAAAAGTTTTTTCAATTATGACCGGTAGAACAATCTTTTCTCGTTATGGCACAATATTGAATAAATTTGCAGACTGTGTCGGCATATTGCCCAAAAACTTCAGATTGTTTCTTCTAAGTTGTTTTCGCAACACTGACGGCAAATTCGGAATACTGATGCGTTATATACTTATTAAGAAACTGGTAAAATCATGCGGTGACAATGTCGTGGTTAAGCCATATGTCGTTTTGCTATGTCTGGAGAACCTCGAAATTGGGAATAACGTGTCAATTCATCATTTTTGTTATATAGATGCCGAAGGTTCAATTTCAATCGGGAATGATTGCGCTATTGCACACGGTACATCTATCTTGTCGTCGAATCATACTTGGGGGGACGCTTCTTTGCCAATTAAATATAATCCGGTAGAATATAGTGAAGTAAGAATTGAAAATGATGTCTGGATTGGTTGTGGCAGCAGGATAATGGCTGGTTGTCACATCGGATCTCGTTCTGTTATAGCGGCAGGAGCTGTCGTAACAAAGAATGTAGAATCTGATACTATATTCGGAGGTGTACCGGCCAAAATGATAAAACATATATAAAATGGGAAAATTCAAGAACTTGCTTACTCTAATCAAGCAAGATGGATATCGATATATCGGCAAATATGATTTAAAGGGCATTGTAATACTATACTTTAGAACGCCTGGTTTCAAGTATATTGTAAGACTTAGATTTGTCAGATTCTGCAAAACGACAAAATCGGTTCGGATATTTTTCCCTCTTGCGTATTTACTATACAGAAGATCAATGATTAAATACGGGATAATGATCCCATATATGACAAATATAGGCAAAGGTTTTTATATCGGACATTTTGGAGGTATAGTTGTTAACTCGAATGTTGTGATAGGAGACAATGTGAACTTATCTCACGGTGTAACTATCGGGCAAGGTGGAGATGACGGACAAAAAGGGTGTCCTGTGATAGGGAACAATGTTTATATCGGCCCGAATTCAACGATAATCGGGAAAATACGTATCGGCAACGGAGCTGCGATCGGTGCCAATGCTTTTGTAAATAAAGATGTACAGGCAAACACTACAGTAGGGGGGGTACCTGCCAAAACGATATCGTACAAAGGGTCTGTTAATTACATACACAATAAGGTATAAATATGGGATATAATGGTTTTTATAACAGGCACATTAAAAGGTGGCTGGGTTTTGTCTTGTCCGTTGTTCTGATTTTGATTTTGTGGCCGTTGTACTTTATCATTGCTGTTGCTGTTGTGATAGATGACGGATTCCCTGTATTCTACAGGCCACAACGAGGAGGATACAAGGATAAGCCTTTCAGAATAATTAAGTTCCGGACTATGATTAAGGATGCAGACAAGATAGGGGGCGGGACAACTGCTTTGAATGACCCCCGAATAACTAAAGTCGGACGTTTTTTGAGAAAGACAAAACTTGATGAGATACCACAGTTATTCAATATCATTGTTGGTACCATGAGTTTTATAGGACCACGTCCGGAGTTGCTCTGTTATGTAAGACAGTACGAAGGAGATGAAAAGATCATTATGCTTGTACGCCCTGGCATAACAGATTATAGTAGTCTGGAATTTATTAATCTGGATGAAGTTGTCGGCAGTGGTAATGCTGATGATATATATGAAAAGTATGTATTAGAGAAAAAAAACCGACTTAGAATAAAATATGCTATGGAAGTGTCGTTTATGACAGATTGTAAACTGTTTGTAGAAACTATATGTCATGTGATAAAGAAAGCAACGGGTTATATTTTTCTGAATAAACATAGGTAATCATGGAATACATAAAATTGAGAAATTCCCAGCTTACGGTATCACGCCTTTGTATGGGAGGTTGTCCTATGGGAGGTTATGGATGGGGAGACGTACAGGAAAGAGATTTGTTGGATGCCATAAATTATGCAGTAGATAACGGAATCAACTTTTTTGATACTGCAGATACATACGGACTTGGACAAAGCGAACGTACATTGGCGAAAGGTTTGGGATCTCGAAGGAAAGAGGTGATAATTGAATCCAAGTTCGGTGTCCGTTTTGGTAAAAATGGAACAACATATGACAACAGTCCGACATATATTACGGAATGTTTGGAGGGGACTCTGCAAAGACTGAATACAGATTATGTGGATATTTATATAGTACATTACAGAGACCGGAAAACTCCTATTGAAGATGTTGTAGGGACATTGGCAGAACTACAAAAAGAAGGGAAAATCCGATATTTTGGACTATCGAATATTCACGATGACGACCTGACAGAAATGCTGCCATACAAGGGCAGATTCGTGTGTTGTCAGGATGAATATTCATTGGCATGCAGGAAATTCGAGAGTGACTTGCTTAATGTACAGAAACAATTGGATGTTACGCCTCTTACTTGGGGAAGTTTGGGGCAAGGCATCTTGACCGGTAAATATGACAGAACATGCCATTTTGGCCAGAACGACCGTAGGAGTAGGGAGATATACGTTAATTTCCACGGCGAGAAGTTGGCTAAGAATCTGAATATAGTTGATGCTATGCGTCCGATAGCCGACAAGTATGGAGTTACGTTGTCTGCAGTTGCCATACTTTTCATAATGGATTATTTAAAAGACTCTGCTGTTCTTGTCGGAGC
>CASFSC010000198.1 GCA_949296995.1 uncultured Alistipes sp.
CGTATCTTAGTTATTCCATGACCGATCAATATAATGGAGAACCCATTGTAGACAGTACAGGTAATCCCATAGCGCCACTCGGTTATAATTTTCCAGGGCAAACGGTATTCACAATAATTGAGGAAAACGGTGAACCCATACTGAGAGTTAGTGGAGAAATTTATGGCTGTGCATTCACAAAACGTAGCTTTAAAAATTACCATTTACGTTTGAAAATGAAATGGGGCAACAAAAAATTTCCACCCCGTCTTAATGAGCCTATGGATTCAGGAATACTTTACCATTCCCAAGGAGAATGCGGAGTAGATTATTGGCGTACATGGAAACTGGCCCAAGAGTTTCAAGTAATGGAAGGCGGATGCGGTGATTACTGGTGCATTGCATCTTCACGTATGGACATCCCTTCTGAGCGTAAAAATCCCGGCGATGATTTTCTAACATATACACCTGATGCTCAATTAGTGCCATTCGGTAAAGGCAGTGGCACCAATGGTTATGGCAAAGCACTCGACACAAAAAAATATGAAAGTCCGAAAGGAGAATGGACAGAGTTGGAACTGATATGCTATGAGGGGAACAGTCTTCATATAGTTAATGGTCATATAGTAATGGCATTATACAATTCGTCGTACATTGATGACAATGATCAAATGCAGCCACTCGATTATGGACAAATACAACTGCAGAGTGAAGCTGCCGAGCTATATTATAAAGATATCCAAATCAAAGAATTGAATAAAATACCCAATAAATACAAGCAATATTTATCAAACAAAGATAAACAATAAAAGAGAGGCATAATACCTCTCTTTTTATTTTAACTGCAACACATAATCTCAGGTGACCTAAATGTACTAATACAGATGCTTTTCATTCTCCATTTCTTTACGTGTAACAGGGACTTTGTTCATCGATCTCCAGGAATACCATATATAAGCCACAACGAAAGGTATAAAAATAGAAACTATACTCATTGCTTTGAGGGTGAATTCACTCGATGAACTATTGTAAATAGTAAGCGAACTCTGAGTGTCTGCAAGTGAAGGATAATAAGAAGTATTGTTAAATCCTGCCACGAGGAACAGACATAGCACAGTCAATATCGTACCTAAACCGCTATACCATATACTTTTCCTGTAACCTTTGAATATACCTAACCCTATTCCGGACGATACCAGAACTATACCGACAAGCAACAAGGCAAAAACTATCGGCATATCCAACAGGTTATGCCAATATTTATAATTTTCAACTGAAATCGCTCCATCAGCAGGATTTACCGTCCACCCTTTCGAAAAGAGAATTGCAATTAAAAATACCAGAAAAAATATCACAAAAGGAATTGCATTATAAAGGAGATGCTTACGTGAACGATTCAAAATAGTTGCATCATTTATATTATTCATAAAATATTGCAGACCCAGCACTCTCGAGAGAAACATCACAGCCAACCCTAATGCCACATTACGATAATCAGCCAGAGCCTCCAGGCCACACCACGGAGTAGTCCACTGCGAAATAATATTATTCCCATCGAAATTAGCCATATTCATGCGGTCAACAATAAAGTTAGCCCCAGTGAAAAATGTACCTACGGCTGTTCCCAAGAGCAACGCTCCGGCGAGGCCATTGACAATAAGAAAAGCATTGTATGTTTTTTCACCTAACAAATTATCAGGTTTACGTCTGAACTCATAAGCTACAGCCTGAATAACAAACACAAACAGTATAAGCATCCATACATAAAAAGCACCTCCGAAACTGGTACTGTAAAATAAGGGGAACGAAGCGAAAAAAGCGCCTCCGAAAGTTACAAGTGTCGTAAAAGTCAATTCCCATTTACGTC
>CASFSC010000199.1 GCA_949296995.1 uncultured Alistipes sp.
TCTCCGGGTGCGAATGGCTTTATCTGGTCAACTGCGGAACGAACCGACTGACCGAACTCAATGTCACCGGATGCAGTCGCCTTTCAGATCTCTATTGTTACGACAATCGTCTCGAACAACTCGACCTCGAACCGCTCACCGCAATCCTCGAAGGGCTCTACTGTCCGGGCAACCGCCTTACGGAACTCGACCTGAAGGATTTCCGGCAACTCACCCAGCTGGATTACTCGGACAACGCCTTACAAAGAATCGACCTGACGGGCTGTTCGACCCTGCAGGTCTTCGCTTGCCCCCGGAACGAACTTCAGGCACTCGACCTCACCACGTGCGAAATGCTCTCCCAACTGGACTGCACGTCGAACCGACTGACGGAGATCGACCTGACGAATGCGTCCTCGCTTTGGAAGCTCTATTGCCGGGACAATCCGATTTTGACGGAGATCCCCGAGGCGTTCGACCGTCTGCAGGTCTTTGAACACGATACCCGCTACGAATACCGGACAGAGACAGATCCTGTATCGGGACAAGAATATACCGTAGCAACTGATCGGAGACAAGGCTGGTGGTACCCAGGGGAACCTGAAAAAGGATATCACGGACGTTAATCGATTTTATACTTAAAAGACCAATTAAACTATTACATAAAATTACATTGTCGCTTTTAATTACATTATTATTCTTATAGTTATACATATTATTATCATCATAAACTTTAAGTAATATTTTAAAATTTCTGATTTATCCTATTGGGTAAAAAGTGAAATTAAAATACACATATTAATATTTGGTACTTTTTAAAGTTATTTTAACCGCATAATAATACAATAAACTCAGTCCCAACTTAAATTTGGGGCTTCTACTTCAAACATCTTTAAAAAGCTATAAATATTATTTAAATTATTCCTATTAGATTATTTTATTGCTCTTATAGTTAAATGTACAATATTTATTATAAGAACTTCAACTATATTACTGGATTCTTAATTGAAAGGACTAGTATCAAAAACTGATGTCAATTCATATCCGTTAACAGAGATACTAAAAAAGCCTTCTGAACACACTGAAGGCTATGTATTAAAAAATAGCCCCAATCTTATGCAGAATTGAGGCTATCTATTATGCTAAAAAAGGTCTATTTTATTCCCATTCGATAGTTGCGGGTGGTTTAGAGCTTATATCATAAACTACTCGATTGATTCCCCGTACACGGTTAATAATTTCATTGGAAACCTTTGCAAGAAAATCATATGGCAAATGTACCCAGTCGGCTGTCATTCCGTCAGTGGAAGTTACGGCACGCAATGCCACACAATTTTCATATGTACGTTCATCTCCCATAACACCAACCGATTGTACAGGTAAAAGCATTACTCCGGCTTGCCATACTTTATCATACAACCCTGTTTCTTTCAAACCATCGATAAAGATTTTATCCGCTTCCTGAAGTATACGCACTTTTTCTGCTGTAACTTCTCCCAAAATACGTATTCCAAGTCCCGGACCAGGGAATGGATGACGATTCAATATATCAGAAGGTATATTAAGCTGACGACCAACACGCCTTACTTCATCCTTGAACAAAAGACGAAGCGGTTCGACAATCTTGAGGTTCATCTTTTCAGGCAATCCCCCGACATTATGGTGTGACTTAATAGTCGCTGAAGGTCCTTTAACAGAAACCGACTCTATAACGTCAGGATATATTGTTCCCTGTGCAAGCCATTTAACATCAGTAAGCTTTTGTGCTTCGGAATCGAACACTTCAATAAAATCACGTCCTATAATTTTACGTTTCTTTTCAGGATCCGTAACACCGGCCAAATCTGCGAGAAATTTATCACCTGCACGTACACCAACTACATTAAGGCCCATAGATTCATAGGATTTAAGAACTGTTTCGAACTCATCCTTACGCAAAAGACCCATATCTACAAAAATACAAGTCAATTTATCACCTATGGCTTTATGTAGCAACATGGCAGCAACGGATGAATCCACACCGCCCGAAAGTCCAAGCACCACCTTATCATTGCCCAATTTTTCACGCAGTTCCCTTACAGTAGTATCTACAAACGATTCGGGTGTCCAATTCTGTTTACATCCGCAAATATCAACAACAAAATTGCGCAACAGTTTCAATCCTTCGGTAGAATGGTATACTTCAGGATGGAACTGAATGCCCCACGTACTTTCTCCTTCTATCTGAAAAGCAGCCACTCGTACATCTTCAGTACTTGCAATGATTTTATAATTGTCCGGTATACGAACGATCGTATCGCCATGAGACATCCACACTTGAGTATTATCCGATAACGACTGTATAAGAGGATTGCTTGCTTCAACTTTTGAAAGCATTGCTCTCCCATATTCGCGTGTATTGGATGGTTTTACCTCTCCTCCGAAATAGTGAGCCAAATATTGAGCTCCGTAACATACACCGAGAACTGGAAGTTTACCCTTAATATCGGACAAATCAGGTTGTGGTGCATCTGCATCACGTACGGAAGAAGGGCTACCCGATAGGATTACACCTTTAACCGAACTGTCGATAGCGGGACGATGATTGTAAGGATGGATTTCACAATACACATTCAACTCACGTACTCGACGTGCAATAAGTTGCGTATACTGTGAACCGAAGTCCAGAATTAAAATTTTCTCCTGCATTTATTATCTGCTTAATATTATTTTAGTATCATTTATCTTATTTGAGCATGTACCTGACGTTCGAATTCGCGTATGAGATTATTCATTATACGATCGATAGTCTGATCGGTCATTGTCTGGGTAGTATCTTCCAACACAAAACCGAGGGCATAAGATTTCTTACCTTCCGGTAATTTTTCTCCCTCATAAACATCGAATAACGTAACATTACGAAGCAGTTTTTTCTCTGTAGCAAATGCTATTTTACGAAGTTGTGCAAACGTAACCGATTTATCTACCAACAATGCGAGGTCTCGTTTTACTTCGGGATATTTCGACAACTCCTTGGCCGTTATCTTATTGTTGCGAATGATATTAATGAACGCATCAAAATTCATATCCATAAAATAGACATTCTGCTTGATATCAAATATTGTACGTATCTTTTTCGCAACTATACCGAGATCGAAAACTTTTTTACCATGGATTTTATATGAAACAGCTTCACTATACAGATCGCTTTCGAGCGGTTCCATAACAGCTTCATCGATATTCAAACCGAAACGTTTCAACAATTTTTCTGCAAATTTCTTCAATGTATAGAACGTTGTCGGTTCGGATTTGATATTCCATGACTGTACATGATCGAGCCCTGTTACAGTAATAGCGAGATGATTTTCTTCGCTATAAGCCGTTAAAGGAGATAAAGAGGAATCGCGGGCAACAGCTTCAGCTGCTTTTGCACTGTAATGGTAGCAATGTCCGAACTCATACAGTTTCAAATTACCGTTTCGACGATTGATATTCAACTGTACAGCTTCCAATGCATTGAAAAGCAATGTCTGACGCATAACATTCAGGTCATTGCTTAACGGATTCATGATTTTCACGCAGTTTTCGACAAGGTAGGAGGTCAACCCTTCATAATAGGCCGACTTAGTCAATGAATTACTCATGATTTCATTAAACCCGTTTGCAGAGAGCATATCCGAAGCGGCATTCACAATCTTATCCTTATTGGGTTTTGGAGCATATGCCAATGTTGAATTCACATGGTCTGGAATTTCAACATTATTATATCCGTATATACGGAGAATATCTTCTACAAGATCGGCTTCTCTCTGTACATCGACTCTGTAAGGAGGGACTGCAACGCTAAGCACGCCATCATTTTCAGCTTCGATTTTCACATCAAGAGCTTCTATTATCTTTTTAACAACTTCTGCAGGGATTTCCTTACCTATAAGACGATTAGCTCTTTCGAGCGATATATCGAAACGGAAAGGTTCTATTTTCACGGGATAAATATCCGTAACCGGTGATGAGACAACACCTCCGGCCAATTCGGCTATCAGAGTTGCAGCACGTTTCAATGCATACGGCAACATATTTGGATCGACACCTCTTTCGAAACGGAAAGAAGAATCGGTATTCAAGCCGTGTCTTTTAGCGGTCTTACGCACCCACACAGGATTAAAATAGGCACTTTCGATAAAGACAGAAGTAGTCGTATCACTCACACCCGAATCCAATCCACCAAATACTCCGGCAATACACATCGGTTCTTCAACGTTGCAAATCATCAAATCTTCGGCAGTAAGTTTACGTTCTACGCCGTCCAATGTAACGAAAGGAGTTCCTGCTTCACAAGTACGAACTACTATTTTACCACCGGTTATCTTATCGGCATCGAATGCGTGCAAAGGCTGTCCCGTTTCATGCAAGACAAAATTGGTGATATCCACCACATTATTTTTAGGATTGATCCCTATTGCCCTCAAATGTTTTTGCATCCATTCAGGAGAAGGTGCTATTTTAATGCCAGTCATCGTAACACCCATATAACGCGGAGCTGCTTCGGCATTTTTGACTTCAACTTTTATTTCACGAGAATCATTATCCTGTTTGAAAGCATCTACCGATGGCAATTCAAGTTTACATGACATTCCGTGAGCTTTGAGATATACGGCCAAATCGCGAGCAACGCCATAATGTGACCCGGCATCTATACGGTTAGGCGTAAGGCCTATTTCTATTTCATAATCATCTTCTATTTGATACTGCTCTCTTGCGGGAGTACCTGCCACAGCATCTGACGGAAGGACGATAATACCTTCATGAGATGTTCCCAAGCCCAATTCATCCTCTGCACAAATCATCCCAAAAGATTCTACTCCCCGTATTTTGCTTTTTTTAATTTTAACCCCCTCTTTTTCGCCCGTGGGATACAATGTGCAATTAACGGTGGCAACCAATACTTTCTGTCCGGCAGCTACATTAGGAGCACCGCATACTATTTGAGTAGGTACGCCATCTCCCAAATCGACCGTTGTTACATGGAGTCTATCTGCATCGGGATGTTTTTCGCATGTGAGAACTTCTCCCACCACAACACCTTCCAATCCGCCGCGTATAGTTTCCACTTTCTCGAAACTGTCCACTTCCAGACCTATATCAGTAAGTATTTCCGCAATTTTTTCCGGTTCCAAATCGGTCTGAATGTAATCTTTAAGCCAGTTATAAGATATTTTCATCTGATGAAACTTTATATCGTGTAAATATTTATTCTTTAAAACCTGCGAAAGGTACAAAAAACTTTGCAATTTTTAATAATCAGGCCCATATAAACAACACGGGGAGAGTCAAAAACTCTCCCCGAAAAACATGGCTTATTGAAAAAATTATAATTGATCGCTGTAAATTACACCTGGCAGGTCTCTCATATTGTAATGCGAAACCATGGCATATCCATAAGCTCCAGCACTCAACATGGCAAGTATATCTCCACGTTTTGTAACAGGCAAATGTATGCCTCGTGCAAAAATATCAGAAGATTCGCATATCGGACCGCCCACGGTATAAACTTCGTCCCCCTTATCAGCCGACAGATTGACAATTTTATGCTTTGCACTATACAGTGCCGGGCGTATAAGGTCCGTCATACCGGCATCCACCAAAATATAATTTGTTCCGGAGGCTGTTTTTTTGTTGTAAAGCACACGTGTAATCAACTCACCGCATTGTGCTACAATAGAACGACCCAATTCGAAATGAACGGTTTGTCCGGGTTCTACATCGAGATATTTTTTGAAAACCGCAAAATATCCTGCAAAATCAGGAATCAATTCACTTTCCGGATCGTCATAGTTAATACCGAGACCTCCGCCCAAATTAATATGTTTGAGAACTATGCCGCTCTTTTTGAACCAATCTTTAATAACATTGACCCTGTTACAAAGATTTTCAAACACCTTCATATCACGTATCTGAGAACCCACGTGAAAATGCAGACCTACGATTTCAATATTTTTCAAATTATCCAAAGAAGCGATAACTTCATCCACTTCGGTATATGAGATTCCGAATTTACTGTCGGCATGTCCGGTAGATATATTTTTATGTGTTTTAGGATCGACATCCGGATTGATACGAAAAGCAACATGAGCTTTACGACCCATTTCACCTGCTATCTGATTTATCACTTCCAGTTCGTTACCCGATTCGACATTGAATGCGAATATATTTTGTTCAAGTGCATAACGAATCTCCTTATCGCTTTTTGCCACCCCTGCAAATACTATTTCCGATGCAGGGATACCAGCTGTAATAGCCCCTTTTACCTCGTTACCGCTCACACAATCAGCTCCAAGACCAGCTTTTCTGACAGCTTCCAAAATACGCGGGTCGAAGTTGGCTTTCATCGCATAATGTACTTTGTATCCATAACGCGACGACTCTTTTACAACTACATCCAAAGTTTTATTCAAAAGCTCCATATCATAAAAATAACATGGAGTTTCCACATTCTGTAACTTGCTTAAAAATCCTCTGCTACTCATCGTTTCCCGAATAAATTTAACCTTAAAATAATTTGTCGTTTAAACTTTGTAACGTATGTTGTTTATCTTTAGTATTTATAAGCATTGCAAGACTGCGATGACTTGCTCCATAAGATATCATCTTAATAGGAATATCCTTAATACTGTCCAATACCTTAGCAGCCAATCCAACATCCTTATGATCCAAATGTCCTACTATACAAACGATAGAATTATCACGTTCGATCTCTATATTACCTAATTCGCACAACTCTTTTTCTATTTTATCGAGATGTTCCGGATTATCAACTGTAAGTGACACCGAAACTTCCGATGTGGTAATCATATCAATAGGAGTTTTGTGTTCTTCGAATATTTCAAATACTTTGCGAAGGAATCCGTATGCCATCAACATTCTCGCCGAATGGATACGTATTACAGTAATACCATCCTTAGCAGCTACCGCATGGAAAGAATTGGCTTCATTATCCTCACGGTTTGAAATTGTTGTTCCGGGAGCAGCAGGATCCATCGTATTCTTAAGAAGGACAGGAATACCATGTTCCTTGCAAGGTGCAATAGTTGCAGGATGTATAATTTTGGCACCGAAATATGCCAACTCTGCCGCTTCGTCGAAACTCATATGACGAATAGGGTGGGTATTCTCTACAAAACGTGGGTCATTATTATGCATCCCGTCTATATCAGTCCATATCTGCACCTCTTTAGCTTCGATAGCAGCTCCCATCAATGCTGCACTGTAATCACTGCCGCCACGGCCGAGATTATCGATATCTCCTTTATAATTGGTACAGATAAAACCTTGTGTTACATATGTCGCATTCTTATCGGAAACAAGCTGAACCAGTTTTTCTTTCAGTCCGCAGGTATCTACCTTACCATCCTCATTTGTAACTACAAAATCAGGAGCGTTCAACAATATTGCATTTACGCCCTGTTCTTTGAGATACATTGTGAAAATTGCCGAGGTTAACAATTCTCCCTGGGAAATTATTACTCTTTCCGATTTATAATCCTGATAATTTGCCGAAGCATTGCGTATAGTCTCAAAAGCCCCATTCATCTTAGCTTTGGCTTCAGACACGGAATTTTCAAGCAATCCGTCGATACATGTAGTATATTTATCCGAAAGCATGGTCAAAAGCTCTTCGATCTGTGCTTTGTCACCGCTCTTGGCAGATGCGGATATCTTTACCAATGCATCCGTAGTTCCGGACATTGCTGACAATACGGTTATAGTTGCTTTTTCCTGCAATACTATTTGCGCCACTTTCTTCATATTCTCAGCCGAACCTACAGAGGTACCGCCGAATTTCAAAACTTTACTCATTTAATTAACCAATGTTTATAAAAAAAACTACAATTATAACTTTTCGACAAAAGTACATCAATTTGTTTGTTTTTCTGTGATTTTTTTATTTTTTTTGCAACAAGCTGTGCAAAGGTAAAAATTTACACACTCAAGCATAAAATCGAACCTGTTTTAACCTAAACGTATTACCGTATGCTAACTATTCCGAATGCAGTAGAAGAGGTTATAAAAAAGAAACCTTTTCTTGAAGGAGCCCTTGTGGAGGGATTGGTCAACCTTTCGGCACTTGCACGCCAATTAAAACCGGACATTGAAAAAAAAGTCGGCAAAGAGGTCAACGACAGTGCCGTTATCATGGCACTCAACCGTCTTGTTCCACGTTTGGAACTGATGTCTGCCATGAAATTCAAAAAGGTGGTCGAAAACATAGGCGACATAATAGTCCGTTCCAATTTGGCCGATTTTGCATTCGTAAATTCACCTTCTTTGTATGAGAAACAATCATTATTGCTCGACAGCGTACGTAACATGAAAGATGTTTTTTGCACCTTTTCACAAGGGATTTATGAAACTACTTTGGTAGTGAGCAGTTCAATAATTCCACTTGTGGAAGAGATATTCGCAGCCGAAACCAACATTGCCAAGACAACAAACCTATCATCCATAACGGTAAAACTACCTTCGGAAAATACGATATGTCCGGGCGTATATTACTATATATTTAAGGAATTGGCATGGGACAATATAAATATTACTGAGGTTATAAGTACGACCAACGAATTTACCGTGGTCATAAGCGACGATGACATTCATCGTGCATTTACCATTCTCATGGAAGCCAAACGTCAGGCAGGAATATAAGGCTACAAGTAAAATCCGAGGATTGTAAACAGAGCGAAACAGACACTGGCCACACCATTTACCACTCCAAACGAAGGTCCAATTTTGTCCAATGTTTTAGGGAGGGCCAATATATGTTGTATTATAAGCATTACGACAAACAGTGTTGCACCTATAATATAATATGTTCCGGCACCTGCATACTTACCTATAATCACGACCATATATACCGATAACAGGTGGAGTATTATACTGATTCCGATAGCTTTATTTATGCCGAATTTTGCGGGGACGGAATGAAGTGCATTATTTTTATCGAAATCGACATCCTGAAGGGCATAAATAATATCGAATCCGCTCACCCATGTAATAACAAGAGCAGCAACAAGGACCGGAAAAACGGCAATAGTTCCAGTAACGGCGATATAGGCACCAACCGGAGCTATTCCCAACGCCACACCCAATACGACATGACACCATGCCGTAAAACGTTTGGTCAGGCTGTAACCTACCAATACAAAAAGAGCTATCGGAGCAAGATAGAACGCAAGTCTGTTAATCCATAATGCGACAGCCAAAAATAAAACGGCATTTACTATTATGAAAACGACAGCATTCCTTACGGATATTTTTCCGGAAGGAATTTCACGAGAACTGGTACGCGGATTAAGGGCATCTATTTTACGGTCGGCGTAACGGTTGAACCCCATGGCGGTATTTCGTGCAAATACCATTGCGAGCAATATTTTCACCAGCAACAACCATTCGAAAGCAGCTTCTGTAGTCACCAAAGCATAAAAATAGCATATCAGAGCAAATGGCATTGCAAACAATGTATGGCTGAACTTTACGAGCGAGGCATAACGTGCTATGGTTTTCATTATTCTCCGTTTTTTAGATTTGCAAAATTAACTATCTTTGCAAAGATTAACGACATTTTATGAAAAATATAAGAAACTTTTGCATCATAGCTCATATAGACCATGGCAAGAGTACTCTTGCAGACCGCCTGCTAGAATATACAAAAACCCTTAGCGAACGTGAATCTCAAGCCCAAGTGTTGGACAACATGGACCTCGAAAGAGAAAAGGGCATCACAATAAAAAGCCACGCCATACAGATGGAACACACCTATAATGGCGAGAAATATATTCTTAACCTTATCGATACTCCGGGACACGTCGATTTCTCATACGAAGTTTCACGCGCCATAGCATCATGCGAAGGAGCATTGTTGGTAGTAGATGCGACACAGGGGATTCAGGCACAAACCATATCCAATCTCTATTTGGCACTTGGTCACGATTTGGAGATCATACCCGTATTGAACAAAATAGATATGGAGGCAGCAATGGTTGAAGAGGTCAAAGACCAGGTTGTAGATCTTTTAGGGTGCAAACGAGAAGAGATACTCGCTGCATCGGGTAAAACAGGAGAGGGTGTAGAAGATATATTGACAGCTATCATAGAACGTATTCCTGCACCTGAAGGAGATGAAAATGCGCCGTTGCAAGCATTGATATTCGACTCAGTGTTCAACTCGTTTCGTGGCATTATCGCATATTTCCGCATAATGAACGGCACGATACACACAGGTGAAAGGGTAAAATTTTTCAATACAGGCAGTCAGTACGATGCCGATGAAATAGGC
>CASFSC010000200.1 GCA_949296995.1 uncultured Alistipes sp.
CGACCATGAAAAGCTCAACGATATTATAAAAAGCAAAAGGCTCAATATTCCGCCATAAAAGCCCATTTTACGCCATGACAATTTTGACATCAACAAATAAAATATCAATGCGGTCAGAAACAGTGCAAAAAACACCAATGACATAATAGCCCATGCATTACTGCTCAATGCTCCTCTCGCCTGTTGAATCCACCGCTTAACAAAAAATACAGGCATGGCATCTATCTTATCCTTAACATAGGTGTTGGCTATTGCCAGATTATAAGCGACATCAGAATTGGCTGGAGCCAATCGTTCAGCCCTGTTATAATTCAAGATAGACTTGGCAATATTACCTTCCTTAAAATAAGCATTTCCAAGATTATAATATAACACCCAACTGTCTATTCCACGCGCCAAAAGAGTTTCATATTTCAATATGGCATCCCCATAATTTGCATTCACGTATGAAGTATTCGCTTCCTTCCATATTTCATCGCTACTTTTATCGGCGTTCGTTGCCTCCTGTCCGAAAACATTCAGTGAAATCAGGAGAACGGTCATCAAGCAAAAAAACGTTTTCATTGTTTTCTATTTCTTAATCAACGATTCGAATTTAGACAACATCGCTGCAGCCGTATTATATATTTCTGTCATCTGACCAGATGTCGACGGAGAATACTGTGCATATTCACATTCGGAAATAATGCCTATGAATTTAGTTATATAATCCTGCGAGATTTTGCGACGTGCCAACTCTTCGCGTATATTATCCTTTGTAAGATTTGAAACAGGTATATTCAACTTATCGCTCATATAACCCCATAGAGCTTTCAGCATCTCTTCGTAGAAACGATCTTCAGAACCTGCGGCCATGAAACTCTGGGCTGCTTTCAAACGTGCCAAAGCTACCTTATTGGCTTTTTTATTACGTATAAGTACCGTATTACTCTGTTCTTTGAGATAACGTTTAAGATAAATATATACCACTACAAATATTATCAGCAATAATATAATTATCAATATATACGACCAGCTGCCCAGGAACATCGTTCCTGCAACACGCAAATGAGGATTACCTATTCTGATAAAACGTATATCCTTATCTAGTATCTTCAAATCTTCCTTATTTATTCCGCTAACCACACCTCTTGTTGCAGCTCCTCCCGTAGAATCCGCAGATACGGATATAGACTGTGCTTGAGTAGACAGGGTCACATATTTACCACCGTCAGGATCGAAATATGAAAATTCAACTGGATTTATAGTGTAATCGCCCTGAGCTCTCGGTATAAACGGATATTCAAACTGACGATATCCCGAAATGCCATTTGCATTATTGGTCAGGCTTTCGGTAGTTTTCATATTATATTGTTCAAAAGAGGTCGGCATAGTAACTTTAGGAGCTTGTATCAATGGCAAGTTTCCTATACCCGAAATCTGAACCTTATACACTCCTGAAGAGTTGGCCGGAAGAGCAGTCTTATCTACCTCTCCGTTTATTTGATAGCGGCCGACAGCTCCGGTAAAACTCGAGGGTGCACCTGACGGCAAATCCTTAACAGTTATCATTACAGGATGAGACGATACCGTTCTAGATATTGCCTGAACAGTTTGTCCTCCCCCGAAGAAATCGTCGAACAAAGAACCAGTACGGGCATTTTGTCTGACTATCTGCGCAATGGCA
>CASFSC010000201.1 GCA_949296995.1 uncultured Alistipes sp.
GCGTACGTTTTGGTGAGTTGAATGTTGCTGCGTCAAGACCCAGATGTTCGCAAACTATGTTTTGAATACTCTCTATTGTAATCTCTTTACTGTTGAACTGTACATATACTTTTAAAATTTCTTTGGCAAGAGTAATACTTATTTTTTTGCCTAAGAACGATGCATTTGCAACCAGTGATGAAAGAGCTCCTTCTATTTCCCGTACATTTGCATTTATATTGTCAGCAAGGAATTCTACCACCTCTTCAGAGATGTCTACACCCATTTTTGTTGCTTTATTCCTGATAATTTTGACTTTGGTTTCGTAATCAGGAGGCAGTAATTGTGTCGACAATCCCCATTTGAAACGTGTTATAAGACGCTGTTCTATATCTTTCAATTCGACAGGAGGCTTGTCTGATGTAAGTATCAACTGTTTGTTCGACAGATGCAGATGGTTGAATATGTTGAAAAATGCATTTTGTGTTTTGTCTTTTCCGGCCAGTTCCTGAATGTCGTCGATTATAAGGACATCGAGCATTTGGTAAAAATGGATAAAATCATTCAATTCCCCCTTTATTGCCGCATTTTGGAATTGTGCCTGAAACTTGTTCATTGTCACGTACAAAACCTGAAGGTTGGGCTTGCGTTGTTTCACTTCCATACCGATAGCCTGAGCTATGTGCGTTTTCCCTAGTCCGGAATCTCCGTATATATACAGCGGATTGAAAGGTGTATTGCCAGGGTTAATTGCTACGGCCAAACCTGCCGAACGTCCCAAACGGTTGCATTCTCCTTCTACGAATGTATCGAACGTGTAATTGGGATTCAGTTGCGGATCGATAATAAGTTTACGAATCCCTGGAATTATGAAGGGATTTTTTATATTTGTAGTATCGGTTTGGTTGATAAACGTATTCATTGATTTGATGTCAGCGTCAGCCGTAACTACAGGTTGAGGTTGTTCGGCTTTAGGCACGGCATACTTCAGTTTTGTTTTCAACCCGAAAAGTTCATGTATGATCGGTTTAAGCAAAGGAATGAAGTGCTTTTCGATATGGTATACGTAGCTTTCATTAGGAACTTTGAGACGTAATGTAGTGCCGTCGAAGTCCAATGGGATAATTGGTTGAAACCATTTTGCAAATTCTTCTTCGGAAGTTTGTTTTTTGATTTGCGACAAACAGGTTTGCCAGATATCTCCATATTTTGGGTTATTAACGATCATTGTTTTTTTATGATGGGTTGATTTTTGCAATACAAATATTGTAGATAAAAATGTTAAAAAAAAGTTCATTTTACCTTGTTTATTTAGCAAAACTTTATATAGAAAAATAAGGGCTGCAAAGGGGTTCGATTTTAATCGATTGATATTGAGTATTGAATTATTTTTAATTAACTTTGTGTATAAGTTTTTTTTTAAGTTAGAACTATATATTTATAAATAAAACAGATGATATTATGAGTGAAAATTTAGATGCAATTGTTATGGCGAAAGCAGAAAAATGGCTTTCCGGCAATTATGACGAAGCTACGAAGCAGCGAGTTAAGTATCTGATAGATAATGATAAAGCGGAGCTTATAGAAAGTTTTTATAAAGATCTCGAATTTGGTACAGGCGGTCTTCGTGGCATTATGGGGGTTGGAACTAACCGTATGAACATCTATACTGTTGGTATGGCGACTCAAGGGTTGGCCAATTATCTGAAGAAGGAATTTCCGGATCAGAAAATCAAGGTTGCCATAGGTCATGACAGCCGTAATAACAGCCGTCTTTTTTCGGAACATGTAGCCTCTATTTTTGCCGCCAACGGATTCAAGGTTTACCTGTTCGATTCTTTGCGTCCTACTCCGGAATTAAGTTTTGCTATTCGTTATTTGGGATGTCAGAGTGGCGTTGTCGTTACAGCGTCGCATAATCCTAAGGAATATAATGGATATAAGGCTTATTGGGCAGACGGGGCTCAGGTTACGGCCCCTCATGACGTCAACATAATGGCAGAGGTTGCTAAAATCAAATCCATAGATGATGTGCTTACTTCGGGCAATCGGGAAGATATTGTGATTTTGGGCCAAGAGTTCGATCAGATATATCTTGATGAGATTAAAGGATTATCTCTTTCTCCTGAAGCCATAGCCGCAAACCATGATATGAAGATAGTCTATACCCCACTTCATGGATCAGGAGTGGTTTTGGTACCTGAATCGTTGCGCAAATATGGTTTTACCAATGTTCATACAGTTAAAGAACAAAACATAACAGACGGTAATTTCCCCACTGTGGCGTCACCCAATCCTGAAGAACGGGCTACGATGAAGATGGCAATTGATCTTGCAGCGAGTATAGATGCGGAGTTGGTTCTTGCAACCGATCCCGATGCAGACCGTATAGGCGTGGGCATGAGAAATGAAAAGGGAGAATATGTATTGCTTAACGGTAATCAGACCTGTGTATTGTTGACCTATTATCTGTTGCGTCGCTGGAGTGAACTCGGTAAGATTAAGGGACGTGAATATATCGTTAAGACTATTGTTACGTCTGAAATGATGTTTAAGGTTGCGGAAGCATTTAATGTACAACATTTTGAATGTCTTACCGGATTTAAATATATTGCGATGATTATTCGTGAAAATGAAGGTAAAATGCAATATATAGGCGGTGGAGAGGAAAGTTTCGGTTATTTGGCTGAAACTTTTGTAAGGGATAAAGATGCAGTGAGTGCATGTT
>CASFSC010000202.1 GCA_949296995.1 uncultured Alistipes sp.
ATACTTGAAGCCATACAAGATGCATATTCCAAATATGGCATGGAAGAGACCATTATCATCACCCGTTCCAACAAACGTGCAAACAGATTCAATGAAGCCATACGGCGCAATGTCAGATTTGCAGAAGAAGAGATCGAATCGGGAGACATGCTCATGATAGTAAAGAACAACTATCATTTTACCGAATGCATTGAAGACAGCAATACCGATTTCATTGCAAACGGAGACACGGCCATTTTGAAAAGAATACGTCGCTTCGAAGAGTTTTACGGGTTCAGGTTTGCTGAAGCCGACCTTGAATTTCCAGACTACGACGATATGGAAATAAGGTGCAAAATATTATTGGATACGTTAACGAGTGAAGCTCCTGCATTGACACGGGAGCAAAACAGTCAACTGTTTTTTGCGGTTGCAGAAGATTATGCAGAGATCAAATCCAAAGCCAAACGATATAAAGAAGTAAGACAAAACCCCTATTTCAATGCGATGCAGATAAAATTTGCCTATGCCGTAACAGGCCACAAAGCACAAGGCGGACAATGGAAATGCGTCTTCATTGACAAAATGCTTTTCGGGGATGAAGAGATGAGCCGAGATCTGCTCCGCTGGCTGTATACAGCCATAACCCGTGCGACCGAAAAATTATATTTCATAAACTTTGACGAACGCTTTTTTGAGGTGAAATAATTTTTGTAATTTTACATGTTAATTTTAAACTACTCTATCTCGCGTGGCAAAAGAAAAAAAATATGTCGAAACCCCGTTAATGAAACAATATTACGGTGTCAAAGCCGTACACAGCGATGCCATACTGTTATTTCGGGTTGGAGACTTTTATGAGACATTCGGAGACGACGCTATCAAAGCATCAAAGATATTGGGCATAACTCTGACAAGGAGAGCCAACGGTGCAGCATCTTTCGTGGAACTGGCAGGCTTCCCATACCATGCTTTAGACACATACTTACCCAAACTTGTACGTGCCGGAGAACGCGTAGCGATATGCGAACAGCTTGAAGATCCGAAAACGGCAAAAAAAATAGTCAAACGAGGTGTAATTGAATTAGTTACTCCAGGCATCATCCTTAACGACAACATATTATCCAACAAAGAAAACACATTTCTGGCAGCAGTATCTTTCGGGCGCAAACATACAGGGGTAGCGTTTTTAGACATATCCACAGGAGAATTTTATGCAGCTGAAGGCAGCAATCAATATGTTGACAAACTGATTTCAAATCTCTCACCCAAAGAGATAATATATCAAAAAGGGTATGAGACACAATTTAACGAAGCTTTCGGACATAAACACTATACATACCGTCTTGATGAATGGGTGTTCGGAGAAAATACGAATCGGGAAAAATTATTGCAACAGTTTGGTGCCACATCGCTAAAAGGTTATGGCATAGATGATATGCCTGACGCCATTATTGCTGCAGGCGCCATACTATATTACCTCGATTTTACCGAACATCGCAACACCAAACATATCACAACCATATCCCGCATAGATGAAGATAAATACGTATGGATAGATAAATTTTCAATCCGCAATTTGGAACTGTTCTCGAACAATGCGGGAGATGAAGGGAGGTCTTTGTCAGATGTACTTGACAAAACCGTTTCACCCATGGGAGCCAGAATGTTACGACGGTGGATTTCACTGCCTTTAAAAGACATAAATCAGATAAATTCAAGATTAGATATAGTCAAATCTTTCATTGAAGACGACACGTTACAAAACAATATTTCCGAACAGGTCTACCGTATAGGAGATTTGGAAAGAATTATCTCGCGTATTTCAGTCGGACGTGTGACTCCAAGGGAAATCGTGCAACTGAAAAATGCGCTTTATGCTGTTGAAAAAATTAAAGAGACTCTATCTGGCAGCGACAATCCGGAGTTAAAAAGACTTGCCGAAAAGCTGGACCCTTGCAGTGCAATACGCGATAAAATAGAGAAAGAAATCTATCCAGATCCTTCGAATCAAATACAGAAGGGTGGAGTAATTGCCGACGGTGTCAACATCGAATTGGACGATCTCCGTAACATAGCAGCTCACGGCAAAGAGATACTTAATGAGATACAACACCGTGAGATCGAAGCGACTGGGATCAGTTCATTGAAAATCAGCTACAACTCTGTCTTCGGATATTACATAGAAGTACGCAATACACATAAGGACAAAGTTCCCTCAGACTGGATACGCAAACAGACACTGACAGGGGCAGAACGTTACATTACAGCCGAGCTAAAAGAATACGAAGAAAAAATACTCGGAGCAGAAAACCGTATGCTTATTCTCGAACAGGAGATATACACAGCTCTTCTTTCCAAATTGACAGAGTTTACCGCTCCGATACAAATAAATGCATCGGTCATAGCACAAATCGACTGCCTGCTTTCATTTGCAAAACAGGCGATCGAACGTCATTATTGTCGCCCGGACATCAACGACTCAACGGTACTCGACATCAAGGAAGGGCGTCATCCAGTCATAGAAACGATGATGAAAGTCGGAGAACAGTATATACCCAATGATGTATATCTCGACGAAGAAACTCAACAGATAATCATAATTACCGGTCCTAACATGTCGGGTAAGTCAGCCTTGCTACGTCAAACGGCACTTATCGTACTTATGGCTCAAATGGGCAGTTACGTACCGGCCAAAGAGGCACACATAGGTATCGTAGACAAAATATTCACCCGTGTTGGTGCATCTGACAATATCTCTCAGGGCGAATCCACCTTCATGGTTGAAATGCTCGAATCGGCCTCTATTTTGAACAATATCTCGGCACGCAGTCTTGTACTTTTAGACGAGATAGGCCGAGGCACAAGCACATATGATGGTATTTCGATTGCATGGGCAATGGTTGAATACATACATCAACACCCTACTGCCAGAGCCAAAACCCTGTTTGCGACGCACTATCATGAGCTCAATGAGATGGAAGAGATGTACGAACGGATTCAGAATTACAATGTTTCCGTAAAAGAGATTGACAAAAGGGTTATTTTCATGCGTAAACTCGTCAAAGGAGGCACTGAACACTCGTTTGGGATACATGTTGCAAAAATGGCAGGTATGCCGCCTACTATCATAAAACGAGCTGGCGAAATTCTCAAAGATATGGAAAGCGCCCACAGGGGAACGCTCAAAGACAACACAAAGAAAGTACCGACAGTTGCCAAATATGGAGGAGATTCGATACAGATGACTATGTTCCAGTTAGATGACCCTGTTTTGAAACAGATACGCGACGAGATAAAAGGACTCGATATCAATTCTCTCACACCTTTGGAAGCGCTCAACAAGCTAAACGAAATAAAAAAGATTACGGGAATATAAATTTCACTTTATCAACATCCATGTTAAAACAGGAATAATCCCGATTCAAATAGAAATATGAATTAAAAGTGAGTAAACAAAACTGTCAAA
Organism: uncultured Alistipes sp.; assembly: GCA_949296995.1. Taxonomy (GTDB): domain Bacteria; phylum Bacteroidota; class Bacteroidia; order Bacteroidales; family Rikenellaceae; genus Alistipes_A. The sequence continues at coordinate 3,449 of CASFSC010000202.1, forward strand.
ATCGAAACCCAAATCTATTAATCCATAAACAAAAAGCCGCGAACATATTCGCGGCTTTATTATTTTTAGACACGATAGCTTTAAATATCTAAATTTGCATACTTAGCATGTTTTTCGATAAACTCACGACGAGGCGGTACTTCGTCACCCATAAGCATGGAGAATATACGGTCAGCCTCAGCAGCACTTTCTATGGTAACCTGACGAAGTATACGACTGTCTGGACACATCGTAGTTTCCCATAATTGTTGTGCATTCATTTCACCAAGACCTTTGTAACGCTGTACATGAAGTCCTTTTGAACCGAATTCGGCAATAGCCGCTTCCCTCTCCTCTTCTGTCCAGCAATAACGTTCGTTTTTCCCTTTACGTACCAGATAAAGAGGCGGAGTTGCGATATAAACATGTCCATTCTGCAACAGACTTGTCATGTAACGGAAGAAGAAAGTAAGCATCAACGTTGCGATATGGCTACCGTCAACATCGGCATCGGTCATGATAATTACTTTACCATAACGCAGTTTTTCCAGATTAAGAGCTTTGGAATCCTCTTCTGTTCCTATCGTAACACCTAATGCAGTAAATATGTTGCGAATTTCTTCACTCTCGAATACACGGTGTTCCATAGCCTTTTCTACATTAAGGATCTTACCTCTTAGTGGCATAACAGCTTGGAACGTACGGTCACGACCCTGTTTTGCAGTACCACCTGCAGAATCACCTTCGACGAAAAATATTTCTGTCTGTTCCATATTTCTCGATGAACAGTCAGCCAGTTTTCCAGGCAATCCCGAACCGGAAAGAACGGTTTTACGCTGGACCAATTCACGCGCTTTACGTGCAGCATGACGGGCCGTTGCCGCTAAAATGACTTTGGAAACTATTGCACGTGCATCTTTAGGATTTTCTTCCAGATAAAGCGACAATGCTCCAGAAATAGCCTGATCCACAGCTCCTGCAACTTCACTGTTTCCAAGTTTTGTTTTAGTCTGACCTTCGAACTGATGTTCCTGAACTTTCACTGACACCACTGCCGTCAAACCTTCACGGAAATCATCACCATTTATTTCGAATTTCAATTTGGCAAGCATTCCGGAATCTTCAGCATATTTTTTCAATGTACGGGTTAAGGCTCTGCGAAAACCCGTCAAATGAGTTCCACCCTCTATCGTATTGATATTATTGACATAGGAGTGTACATTTTCCGAAAAACTGGTATTATACTGCATCGCCACTTCGACAGGAACACCATCTTTTTCAGTATCGATATATATTGTATGGTCGATAAGCGATTCACGGTTGGCATCGAGATATTTCACGAACTCTTTCAAACCTTTGGTAGAATAATACTCTTCACGTTTGAATTTTCCGTTTTCATCTACTTCACGTTTATCGGTAATATTCAATTTTATTCCCTTATTAAGGAAAGCCAATTCACGTAAACGTGAAGAAAGTATATCATAATTATATTTGACCACACTGAAAATAGTATCGTCAGGTTTAAATGTAATGGTAGTACCATGCGGTCTATCATCAGGGCCTGCATTTCTAATTGTCATAGGACCCAACGGCACACCTTTGGAGAACTCTTGTCTGAACACTTTACCGTCACGATAAACTTCAGCGACAAGCAAATTGGACAAAGCATTAACACAAGACACCCCCACTCCATGCAATCCACCGGAAACCTTATAACTTCCCTTGTCGAATTTACCGCCGGCATGAAGGACTGTCAACACAACTTCAAGTGCAGATTTCCCCTCTTTTTCATGATAATCGGTAGGGATACCACGTCCATCATCTTCAACTGTTATGGAATTGTCTTCGTTTATGGATACTTCTATATTTGTACAATAGCCAGC
>CASFSC010000203.1 GCA_949296995.1 uncultured Alistipes sp.
GTCAGAGGATACCTCACAGGCAGTTCATGGCGTGATTACAAAGCCGGAGCTCGTTCTATTTGCGGGGTACCTCTTCCTGATGGTATGAAAGAACATCAGCGTTTTCCGGAACCCATTGTCACCCCTACCACTAAAGCTGAACAGGGAGCTCACGACCAAAACATCTCCAAAGAAGAGATTATTGCAAAAGGACTCGTATCGAAAGAGGATTACGAAAAACTGGAAAAATATGCCCTTGCCCTGTTTGCACGAGGTACGGAAATGGCGGCTAAACGAGGACTTATCCTTGTCGATACAAAATATGAATTCGGTAAAAAAGATGGCGAAATATACCTCATAGATGAAATACACACTCCGGACAGTTCACGTTACTTCTATGCAGATGGTTATGAAGAACGTTTTGCTAAAGGAGAACAGCAACGTCAGCTTTCAAAAGAATTTGTACGTGAATGGCTCATGGAACATGGATTCCAGGGGCGTGAAGGAGAACAGGTTCCGGAAATGACTCCTGAATTTATAAACAGCGTAAGTGACCGCTACATAGAACTATACGAAAACATAACCGGAGAGAAATTCATCAAAGAAGATGATTCCAATATCCTTGACAGGATGGAAAACAATATAAAAAACATGTTGGCACGTCTTTAATTAATTTACGAAATATAATCAGGCATGAACATTGATCCGGAAAGATGGTATGCGATAGTCAATCCAGTTGCAGGAAGCGGCAAAGGTCTTACCGACTGGCCTCTAATAAGTAAACTTCTCAGGGATCACGGTATTGTTCCCGAATATGTTTTCACCGAAAGGAAATATCATGCGATAGAATTGGCGGTAGAAGCTGTCAATAAAGGTTTTCGCAAGATAATAGTAGTAGGTGGTGACGGAACCATACATGAAGTAGTGAACGGAATATTCATCCAAAAAGCTGTACCTACCCAGGATGTTCTGCTGAGTGTTATAGCTGTAGGTACAGGTAACGACTGGATACGTATGTTCGGAATACCGCGTAAATATTCCGAAGCTATACGTGCTATTGTTGACGAATATTCATTTCTGCAAGATGTGGGAACTATTTCCTACTATAAATCGAATTACAAACAGAGTCGATATATGGCAAATGTTGCCGGTGTCGGATTCGATGCCTTTGTCAATCGTAAATTCAACCATCTCAAAGAGGAGGGTAAACGAGGTAAATGGCTCTATATCTGGAGTACGCTCAAAGCGGTTATGAGATATGCCTCGACAGGAGTAAAAATATATGTCGATGATAAAATGGTTGTAAACGACCTTGTTTACAGTGCCACTATCGGTATCGGTAAATTCAATGGAGGCGGTATGCTTCAAACACCCGAAGCCATTGCCGACGACGGTCTGTTCGACCTGACGATAATTCGCCGTATGAATCCATTTAAAGTACTATATAACTTCAAAGTGTTGTTCAACGGACGAATATACCGTTTGCCAAGTACAAGCCTCGACAGAGGTCGAAAAATACGAATAGAATCATCTCCCGAAATAGCACTCGAAGTCGACGGAGAAGCTTTGGGATATTCACCTTTCGAATTTGAAATAATAGACAAGGCTATAAAAGTAGTAGTAGCAAAAAGGTTTTTGGAAAACGCGACAAAATCATCATAAATATAACACGAAGAATTTATCGCCCTCTTCTTCCTTTATGATGCCCTCTACCATAACCGTTACCATTTGGGTGACGGTTATCTTTTTCATAATACCTATCCATATCATCATGACGTCGGTAATGAGGTCTGTCGTTTCCCTGATAATATGGTTTATCATATTTTCCAGGATACCATTTCCCATTATCGAATCTCCCTTTCCAGCATCCATTACCATAAATCCATTCATGATGCCAATAATTATCTTCATAACGACGACAATCCAATGATGGTTTATAGTGAGGGTCTCCTGAATAATTAAACCATCCGCGGCAATCGTGTATACGTAACGGGAATTCACGGGAAAAGCGCAAAAACATTCTGAATTCATCCGGAGATAACAATCGTTGAAGCTGTCGATCCCTTTCCATTCGCAATTTGTAAATACGTAAAGCTACTCTATCCCAATCGTGATATCCTCGTTCTATTTCTCGTGCGATACGTCTGCCGTAATCATGTATTATATCGTGATAACGGGCTGCCTTTCCCATTGGCAAATGCAAAGTCGATTGCATCCAGAGACAATCATCACAATGTTTTTTATTCCAATCTATATTTATCCATATCTGCTGCGCCGATGCACATATACACATCACTATAAAACAGCATAAACACACAACCTTTTTCATTGAGCCTGAATTTTTGTATGACATGATATATAACATATATAAATATACGAAATAATACCATATTTACATTCAAATATATAACAAAAAAAATGCGTCCCTGAATTATCAGGGACGCACATTGTAAAACTTAAAATCTCAATCTATTTTTTTGATTTTTTATGTTTGTACGGCATCTCTTCAGGTAACTGTTTACCTTCTTTGAGTGCTTTACCAGCCTGGCCGACAAGGAACATATAATGGTCTGAAGGAGTTTCAGGCTCAAGCGCTACAAAAGGACTCTTTCCTACAGGAGGATTCTTAGAAATTTTGTATATGGCTGTACCTTCTTCTATTTCATCGAACATGGAAACGTAGATCATTTCTGCACCGCTGTTAACTGCACCTGCAAGCTGCATCCACAAGAAACGTCCTCCCTGACGAGGAGTTGCGTTTGAAGGATGATTTTGACCGGGGAATTCCCATAATGCCTTATTATACCAGCTGAATCCCGGAAATACACCTGCCGCAAAATCTTTACCGTGAGCTTTAGCCCATGCTATATCGGCTGCAATATTGGGTTTGTATGCTTCATAAGTAGCTTTATCTTTATATCGACCAGGAGTCCATGGATGGATAATATCACCCATCATTATGATATCATGCAAAATAGGTTCATTACGTGTATCACGGCCGAACTCACGCCAATATGTAGGAACACCCAAATGGAGTGAACATTGATATGGATAATCTTTATCCTTCAAACATTGGATAAGTTTTTCAGGGAACTGCAAAGGATAAGGACGATCAGGGAAACCGATACCCCAAATAGCCAACAGAGGTTTGCCATTATGGTGCAAATAGCAATCGTAACCTTTATCACGTTTTTCGAAACCATATTTTTCAGACAATTCTGCCCAGTCGTTAAGAATCATGGCAATATCATCATTTTCGCCCTTATATGAAAGACCTGACAAGTCATACATAAGACATACGGTACGTCCATATTTTTGAGCAGCTTTCATTGCGTTATCGAACACTTTGTCGAAATGAGCTTTATTTTTGGTTCCTGGACGGGCATTACCGATAAAACGCTGCATGAAAACGCCATCGATACCGTTTTGTTTCATCCATTTAAAGTGAAGTTCTACAGATGAAAGGTCGGCCGGACTATACAGTGTAGCCGTCGAACCGTCAGCATACTTGAATGGAGTATCGTACTGTTTTTTGTACTCCTTCATTTCAGGCCAATAGTCGATACCGCAATCACCAGGTTGAAATTTATTTCCTGGAGCTGCGTAAGAACCCCAGCCTCGATCAGAGCCGTCACCAGGAGCACTGGCCCAACCCTGATAACCGCACATCACGAGCCCTTTATAAGAGTCGTATTTCTTTGCGGATACATTGTTTACGCCGGCAATCATAGCTGCCGCAGCAAACATCATCAAATAGTTAAGACTTTTCATAAATTAATTAGTTTAAGTTAGTGATGAACTTTCATCAGTTTATTTTTATCTTTCAATTTATTTTTGCATAGGCATTTCAACAGGAAGGGTTTTACCTTTCTTTATCGCTTTACCAGCCTGTCCAACCAACCACATATAATGGTTCGAAGGAATGTCTGCAT
>CASFSC010000204.1 GCA_949296995.1 uncultured Alistipes sp.
CGGACAAGACTCCATTAAGGGATCTCTTCAGCAAAACTAAATTCAATGATGTCAAAGAACAAAGCGGTCTTGATGGACCAAATTTATTTAGTAATTATAATTTTTAACTCGTCCTCTAATTTTTAGTGGACACTAGTGATCAATCTTATAAAATTCAAGAGTATCATCTATATAATCTAATATATAGCCCTTCACGCCATTCTTTATTGTCGTAATAAAACCAAAAAGACTCTAACAAAGTATCCCTCAATGGATCACCTCCTCTTAAATTTAAATCATAGTAACCCGATGGCGGATCCTTCATATAAACGCTTTGTTTCTGCGGTAATGCTCTCAGCATCTTTTTCAACATAGGATGTGATGTGGCTGAAAAATCAATGTATGCACGAAACAATACATTACGATGCCGCACAAGAGCCAGATAAAAATGAGGATTTTTATACAGGATCAAGGAATCCGATAGTTCAGGCTGTTTCCTCACATCTAAGTCTACTAATATAATGGAATCATCCCGACTGAAAACAGTCCAAAATACGGCACCTTCCAGATCGAGATTCTGTGCTTGGTCGATAAAATTGTCGAATATAGCGGCAAGTTCAAGATCTTGAATCTCGAAGACGGACAGAGAATCCCTTTCAATACCCTCATTCCGTGCATACAGATTCGGATAAAACATCAAACAAAACAAAAATCCCAATACTGTTACTACCCTTTTCATATTATTGGTTTATTAATCTTACACGTTGTCCATCCGGCAAAAGATAGATCCCATCCTGTTGTTTTATTCTTGGATCGAGTGTCCCGCTACCATTATAAGGCGAATATCCCGACGAAGGTACATAAATATTTGATTTTACACCCGGAGTTTGCTTTTGATATTTTTGCACGCTTTCCATATCAGCTTTCGAGGGCAAAGGAACCCCATTGGGATGATTATGATTAACTTCCCGAAGTGGATAGCGCTTATGGATGAGATACGACCCAACTGCAGTCGATGTTTGTTTATGAGTTGTTCCTACAACATTACATCCAGAGCCTTCGGCTTGGACTTTGGCATGAGTCCATTCAACATTTGTTGTTTCGTTTGGATTAGCCATAAACTCAAATAACTGGGTCGCATTATCATCTCCATTTATCTCAAAGATTGTAAATTGAACAGTTGTTGAACCTCCTTTCCCATTGCCCATAGTCTTTGTGAATTCACTGTAATTCGATACAGTTCCATAATCAAATATCATTTGTTGGCCGGTCCTCTGCCATTGGCCGTCTGTTTTAGAGACCATATAAAATGCATCTTGTGTCTCATCCGAATAATGATTGACAACTTCTCCTGCATCATTAATTTCCCATACATCTTCGCCATTTGGGTCGATATATTTCACCGGATTTCCTGCACAGTAGTTGTACTGCCCAATGGAATAGTACTTTTCCATGAGCGGATCCTGCTGGAAAAACAGTGCCCCGTCCGGATCATAATATCGCGCGCCGAAGTCGTGGATAGGGGTGGTGATGCCGTCTTCAATCGCCACATCGACCTGCTCTTTGCCCGAGAAGGTGTAACGATTCTCCGACGTCGGCATATCGGCTTGCGTCCACGCCTTGCCGAAGGGATAGTAATCCTTGCGGTCGAGGTCTTCGCGGCCTGTCGGCGTCACCTTCGCCACGACACGTGTGCTGCCCAGATGATCCGTCAGGAAATAGTGCGCTTCGGAATCATCGTAAGTTCCGACGATCCGTCCGCCACCGAACGCCGCACTCTCGAATGACCCTTGATCATATACCAAAGAACCTGCATAAAACCGTTCCTGCCCGTTCAGATATTCATGACAGACCTTCGAAATAAGAATCACTATTCTATGCTACCGAGATCATGTAAAAAACAAATAATGACAGATAAATCTGTCATT
>CASFSC010000205.1 GCA_949296995.1 uncultured Alistipes sp.
AAGATGCCATAAACGATGCTGATATCGTTTATATGACAAGGGTACAACGTGAACGGTTCTCCGATCCAATGGAATATGAACGTGTGAAAAATGTTTATGTTCTTAAAAATTCAATGTTGACTGGAACAAAAGAAAATATGAAAATTCTGCATCCGCTACCGCGTGTAGGTGAAATAGATCCTGATGTAGACAATAATCCAAAAGCATATTATTTCAAACAGACCGAAAACGGTGTATATACGCGAATGGCTATAATAAGTTATCTGTTAGGCGTTAAATAATACCCGTGTCATATCGAACAAAACAAATATTGAACCTTATGGAAGAAAGATTAGGAAGGCTCGAAGTTAGAGCTATTGAAAACGGTACGGTAATAGACCATATTCCGGCAGATGCCCTTTTCAAGATTATCAACATAATGGGACTTGAAAACGAACATAACCGCATAACATTCGGAACAAATCTCGAAAGCAAAAGGATGGGAACAAAAGCCATAATAAAAATAAACGGACGGTTTTGCCATCAGGAAGAGATTAACCGCATAGCTATCGTGGCGCCAATGGCTGTAGTAAACATTATAAAGGACTTTAAGGTTATTGAAAAACTACCTGTTACGGTTCCTGATACAATCGACGAATTTATAAAATGCGCTAATCCTAAATGTATTACAAACAACGAACCGGTAAAAACATCATTTAAGGTAATTAAAGGTGATGAAATATCGCTCAGGTGCAAATATTGCGAAAAAACAACACACCTGAACCAAATAAAATTTGCAAAATAAACATAAACCACCGACAATGAAAGGACAATATTTTGTAATATACGCCCTTTCAGTGCTACTGGCGTGCGGATGCGCGAAGACAAACGAAAAAGTAGCGGCTGTTAATCTGCGTACGGAATATTTAACCGAACCCATAGGTATAGGAGTTACAAATCCTCGTTTTACTTGGGAATATATTGGCGATGACAAAAAATTTTCACCGGCACGCACGGAAATACATATCGGTACTTCTCCCGATAATCTTTCATTATACACCAAAGATTTTAAATTTCAGCCATTTACAAAATATTATTGGAATGTAGCTGTTTGGGATAAGAAAGGCCGCGAATGTAAAAAATCGAAAACAGCATCATTCGAAACTGCTCAGTTGCAATCGTCTGACTGGACGGCACAATGGATCAGTGACAACCATGACAAAAATTTCGAGCCGGCACCGCTTTTCAGACGTCGATTCAATGTAAATAAAAACATTATCCAAGCTCGTGCATATGTAACTGCAACAGGATATTACGAGCTGTTCATAAATGGAGAGAAAGTAAGCGAAAACAGGTTGGATCCTGGTTACACGGCTTTTGACAAACGTATGCTTTTCGTTACACATGACATCACCCATCTATTGAAACAGGGTGAAAATGTTGCTGCCGCCGTACTGGGAAACGGATGGTTCAATGTCCAAGCTGAAGCAGTATGGGATTTTCATAAAGTAGGGTGGAGAGAACGTCCTAAAATGCTATGTGAATTACATCTGAAATATAATGACGGCACAACAGAAAAGATTGTAACCGACGGATCATGGTTAACTTCTACCGGTCCATACATTTACAACAATATATACAGCGGCGATTATTATGATGCTCGGCTTGAAAAAAATGGATGGAACAACATCGGTTATAACGATGACGGATGGAGTGCAGCAGTGATAAAAAACGCACCGGCACCGATTATATTGGCCCAACAAATGCCTGCCATAAAGATAACTGAAGAGGTCAAGCCCTCTGAAATGAAAAAATTCAATGACAGATTATATCTGTTTTCATTCCCTAAAAATTTTGCAGGCGTTTGCCAACTCTCTGTCAAGGGTGAGGCCGGGACACGTATCACTCTCAAACATGGAGAATTGCTAAAAGACAACGGTCGTCTCGAGATGCGCAATATAGATATATATTACCATCCTTCGAACCCAGAAAAGGTATTTCAGACAGATGCGTTTACCCTGAAAGGCACAGGAGATTACGAAATATTCATGCCTTCATTCACATATCACGGTTTCCAATATGTCGAAGTAGAGAGTTCAAAACCTATCAAATTAACCAAGGAAAGTTTGACAGGATACTTCATGCACACTGATTTGGATCGCACAGGAACTTTCTCCTGTTCCAATGAACTTTTGAATAAAATATGGAATGCTTCGATAGAGGCATACCGCAGCAACATCTACGGACTTCCGACAGATTGTCCGCAACGTGAAAAAAACGGATGGACAAATGACGCTCAAGTAATGGTAGACTTCGGATTGCTTGCATTCGACGGTATCACAGTATATGAAAAATGGATGAACGATTTTATCGACAACCAAAAAGAAACTGGTGAAATTTCCGGCATTATTCCATCGAGCGGATGGGGATATATCGAAGGATTCGGACCGGAGGCAAGTGGTGCATTGTTCATAATTCCTAATGCAATATATGATTATTACGGAGACTCGAGTTGCATCGAAAAAATGTATCCGTCAATGTTACGCCATCTGAACTATCTCAAAAGCAAAGAAACAGATCAAGGACTTATACCAAACGGATTGGGCGATTGGTCCAAATGGAATGCAACCACCGGGTCCGAATATGTTGCGTCACTATATTATTACAAAATGTATGACCTGATGGCACGTTTCTCCGCACTTTTAGATAAAGATGCCGAACCATACAAAAAGAAAGCCGAAGAAATAAAGAGTACTATAAATAACAAATATTTCAATACTCAGGAAAACAGATATGAAACAGGCACACAAGCAGCAAATGCATTGGCTTTATTCATGGGGATAGTTCCTGAAGGCAAAGAACAGACTGTTGCTGACAAATTGCATGAAACTGTTGCTGCAAACGACTATTTCCTCGATTTCGGAATGTATGGGTCCAAATCTGTACCGAGAATGTTGTCGAAATATGGTTACACGGACGACGTCATAAAAATGGCTACTAAAACGGACGCTCCTTCATGGGGATATTGGTTGGGAAAAATGGGATATTCGACATTGGCCGAAACATGGACGCTAAGTCCACAATTCAACGATGCCTCATTAAATCATATTTTTAAAGGTGATATTTCAGCATGGATGATGAATACACTCGCCGGCATAAATTACGATCCTTCAGCTCCCGGATTCGAAAATATAGTGATAACGCCCCAATTCCCGACCGAACTGGATTGGGCCAAAGGGGAATACAAATCTGTCAAGGGTATCATCAGAAGCGAATGGAAACGTAATGGCAATGGTATAGAACTTACCGTTACAATTCCAACCGGATGCAAAGCACACGTAAATGCAGGAAAAATATCTGAAAATATCGGCTCAGGAACATATACATTCAAATTGTAAATATCGAAGAAAGAATCATATCTGTATGGACACATTCGCCTGACTGTAGAAACTCAGGTTGTATCGGACAAAATATCAGAATCGAATTAAATCTTTAGTAAAGAAAATTTTTACGGCAATTAAATAGTTATATTTGTAAATTTAATTGCCGTTTAAAATAAATATGAACGATAACAAGGAACAAAAATATATACATGTCAAAGGTGCCAGAGTGCATAACCTCAAAAACATAGAGGTAAAAATAGCTCACAACCAATTAGTTGTAATTACAGGACTCTCTGGATCGGGTAAATCGACACTCGCTTTCGACACAATTTTCGCTGAAGGACAAAGACGGTATGTCGAAAGTCTGTCGGCATATGCACGTCAATTCCTTGGAAAAATAAATAAACCTGATGTGGATTTTATTTCAGGAATAGCTCCTGCCATTGCAATAGAACAAAAAGTAAATACTCGCAATCCTCGTTCGACTGTAGGAACATCTACCGAAATTTATGACTATCTCAAACTGCTTTTCGCTCGTATAGGAAAAACGTTTTCGCCTATTTCAGGAGAAGAAGTTAAAGCGAATACGGTAACTGATGTGGTCAACTTCATATCATCGCTGCCTGAAGGGACACGCGTAATGGTAACAATGCCGATAACTTTATCACAGGAAAGCGGTTTGATAGAAAAACTGACCCTATTGGTAAAAGACGGTTTCCAAAGAATATATATAAACGGCAAAGTCGAATTCATCGAGGATATTATAAAAAATATCGATGAAAAAAGTAATCCAAACGACATTCTTGTGGTTATAGACCGTGCAAAAGCGACTCAGGATGAAGAAACGCTAAGCAGAGTAGGTGATTCCGTTGCAACTGCCTTCAATAACGGCGATGGAATATGCAAAATCGTTATACAAAACAGAAAAAACAGTTCACAAGAAAATAATGTAGATGACATAAAAATATTTTCATCCCGTTTTGAACTCGACGGTATCAGTTTCGAACAACCTTCTGAACATATGTTCAGTTTCAATAACCCTTTAGGGGCATGTCCTCGCTGTGAAGGGTACGGCAAAGTGGTAGGCATAGATGAAGACCTGGTTGTTCCGGACAAAACAAAAAGCATATACGAGGATGCAATAGCTTGTTGGAAAGGCGACACAATGAAATGGTGGAAAGAACAACTGGTGAACAATGCCCGAAAGTTTGATTTTCCCATACATCGTCCTTTTTATGAACTTTCAAGACATGAAAAAAATTTGCTGTGGAAAGGAAATCAATATTTTCATGGATTGGATGAATTTTTCAACTATCTGAAAAGCGAACGTTACAAAATACAGTATCGGGTGATGTTGGCTCGATATACAGGCAAAACAATATGTCCCGACTGTGAAGGAGGACGTTTGCGTAAAGAGGCTCTTTATGTACGTGTTGGAGGCAAAAATATCGCTGAACTGGTAACGATGACAGCCTCGGACCTACAATCATTTTTCAATGACTTGAAACTGGACGAACACGATACGATTACTGCCGAAAGAATATTGACTGAAATCAAAAACCGGTTGGAATATCTCAATGAAGTGGGGTTGGGATATCTTACTTTAGATCGTTTATCGTCGACACTCTCCGGAGGAGAAAGCCAACGAATAAATCTTGCCACATCTTTAGGCAGCACACTTGTAGGCTCATTGTATATACTCGATGAACCAAGCATCGGACTACATCCCAGAGACACTCATAAATTGATAAGCGTACTGAAAAAATTGAGAGATATAGGCAATACCGTAATAGTTGTGGAACATGAAGAAGAGATTATGCGTGCTGCCGATTCCATTATTGACATCGGTCCCATGGCCGGTTATGAGGGAGGTGAAATTGTATTTCAAGGTACAGCTGAAGAGCTTAAATATGCAAAAAACAGTCTTACGGCAAAATACCTTACAGGTCAGGAAAAAATAGAAGAACCTCGCAATTACCGTAAATGGAATAACTATATAGAAATAAAAGGAGCTCGAGAAAACAATCTCAAAGGCATAAATGTCAAATTTCCGCTTGGTGTAATTACCTGTGTAACAGGAGTAAGCGGAAGTGGCAAATCATCTCTCGTCAAAGGTATCCTGTATCCTGCTTTGCGACGCGAACTGTATGAAACAGGACTGAAACCGGGCAGTTTCGACAAACTTGAAGGAGATATACACCGATTGAAATCGATAGAGATGATAGATCAGAACCCGATAGGAAAATCATCTCGTTCTAACCCGGTAACATACATCAAAGCTTACGATGATATACGCAAACTGTTTGCAGACCAACCATACGCAAAACACAACGGATACACCCCTGCACATTTTTCATTCAATATCGCAGGAGGGCGGTGTGAAGAATGTCAAGGTGAAGGTGTTATCAAGGTCGAAATGCAATTTATGGCCGATGTGGAACTAACATGTGAAAGTTGCGGGGGAAAACGGTTCAAAGATGATATTCTTGAAGTGAAATATCATGACAAATCGATATATGACATTCTGGAAATGACGGTTGACTCTGCAATAGATTTCTTTGCCAAATATGCAGACAAAGATTCTATAAACAAAAAAATAATCGAAAAGTTAAAAACGCTCCAGGATGTAGGATTGGGATATATAAAACTCGGACAATCATCCTCTACGCTGTCGGGAGGTGAAAGTCAAAGAGTGAAACTCGCTTCTTTCCTCATAAAGGATAATGCAACGGATCCTATAATGTTCATTTTTGACGAACCGACGACCGGATTGCATTTCCATGATATACGTAAATTACTGAAATCGTTAAATGCCTTGGTTGCAAAAGGTCATACGGTGGTCATCGTCGAACACAATATGGACGTTATAAAATCGGCCGATTGGGTGATCGACCTGGGTCCTGAAGCCGGAGACAAAGGCGGATATATAGTTTTCGAAGGTACTCCACGAGAACTGAAAAAATGTAAGGAAAGCTACACCGGTAAATTTTTATCTTTAAAATCTTAACGCAGCAACTTCTGAAATGGATTATATACAATATATTCTTCCAAATGGCATAAGATGTATCCATAAACAGGTACGTTCGGCAGTCGTACACTGTTCTTTCACGATAGGAACGGGAAGTCGAGATGAACTCGATATGGAACACGGCATAGCCCACCTGCTTGAACATTCCCTGTTTAAAGGAACCACACACCGCAAGGCATACCAGATAAATTGCCGTCTCGAAAATCTGGGGGGAGAACTCAACGCCTATACCACAAAAGAAGAGACGGTTATACATACCTCATCCCTCAAAGGAGATTTCGCAAAATCAGCCGAACTCATTTCGGATATAGTTTTCAATTCGACATTTCCCCAAAAAGAGATAGATAAAGAGAAAACCATAATCTCGGATGAGAT
>CASFSC010000206.1 GCA_949296995.1 uncultured Alistipes sp.
CAAATAATTTTGAATTTTAATAGCATTTTCAATCAATTCATTCATTGCATTTAAGTTTTATATAAAAACATGTTTCAATTAAGCACATCCGATAATCGTGCAATAGAAAAATCACACTCCACACATTCTCCCTCTTCATCATAAAAGCCCCAATCCATTACGGTATATTTATTATCCAATACCTTATATATCTTCTCTTCACTATATTGTTCATATGTTCCTCCAATCGCAACACCCCCTATAACCTCATGAAAAAGTCTGATACACAAAATGTATTTCACATTTACAGATTGTTCTATATCCAGATATTCATTTTCATCCGAACTATTCCGAATTACAGAATCTACTATATTATCATAATCCATATTTGTAAACCAAATCATTTTAAAATCATATATTTAAACAATTCATCAAATTGGAAGTCATTCAAGACCTCGCCTTCGGGCAGATATGTGTGAAATTCCCACCATACGGGAATTATTTCGTCACCTTTACGCATAGCTGTCAAAACTAACTTTGCATAATAATCGCCTTCGTCCGAATCCAATTCTACATTTCCACTAAAAAACAGTGTTTCTTGAAAAAGTTTGCTTACTTCGCATGCCATCTTTCGATAAATATCATTCGTAATTCGTATCATAATGTCCACACATTTGTATTATTACATAATTATATCTACTTTTATGGTTGTTTTTTATTCATTAAACAATAAATATCAACATATAATCATTTATTGCAACACAAATATACAACTATAAAAGTTGTAAAACAAGAAATATTACAACTTTTTTAATTGTATTTACATATTCGATGATTTAAATGGCAGACAGTAAGCAGATAGCAACCGAATTAAAAAAATATTTTGCCTCTCTGGGGATACATCAAGGAGCAATAGCAGAGACTCTTGGCATCTCACAACAAGCTGTCAGTGCATTGCTTAACGGGAAACCATTCGGGAAAAAAACAGCAGCTACATGGTCCGAAAAATTTGGATTCCAAACCAGTTGGTTATTGACCGGTGAAGGCGAGATGTTCAAGACACCTATCCATTCCGACGCCAAAGAGAAGTCTATTTCAGATTTTGTTTATGTTCCAATGGTACCAGTGCGCGCCAAAGCGGGCTATTTGATCGGTTATGGCGATACGGAATATATCGAGACCCTACCGACTCTTCCGGTGATTACAGACAGGACATTTCACGGGAAGTATCGATGTTTTGAGGTAGAAGGGGACAGTATGGATGACGGATCAAAAGAGGCACTTTGCGACAAAGATGTCGTTTTGGCCAGAGAGATAAAAAAAGAGTTATGGAGTTACAAATTACACTATAAATCGTGGGATTTCGTTATTGTCCATAAAGATGGCATTTTGATTAAAAGCATTGTATCTCATGATGTTGAGCATGGCGTCATCACCTGCCACTCTAAAAATCCCTTTTACGGAGAAGATTTTCAGCTCAATCTTAATGACGTTTACGAACTGTATAATGTAATCAAACTGGTCGACAGATCGATAAAGAAATAGGGTCACATCCGATGGACTCACTTCAATATTAAATCAAGACATATAAAAAATCGAGGGATGTAAAAAGACGAGGGATACCTGAAAAGCATCCCTCGTCTTATATTTGAAAAAAATGTTATTACATCTGTTTAAGTGTCATTTTATAGCTGTTGCCGCCACTCAAAGCATAACGATTCTTATTGGTCACCTTATCATATGAAATCAAAGGCATATCTACCGTTTCAGAAGCATTCAAAACCAATTCAGCATCGACCCCCTCAGGCATTGTAACAGTAAAGCTCTTACCTGTAGCATCGGGTTCAAGTTGAAAACGAATTGCTCCATTCATAGTCTGAACATTAAAATCGAAACTTTCCAGATCTCCGAATTGCGGAGCGATTTCCACCTTGGTTCCTCCCGGCACCAAAGGTCTGACCCCACCAATACCCTGAGTAAGCATCATAAGCGGAGATACAGCACAATGGCTCCATATTTCATTGGTATCATGATTTGCAGTCCAAAACTCCTGAATGGAGTTATTCTCATGAATTGAGACCATACCCCACCAACGATTTCTCAACTCATTAAGTACCACGTCCATACGTTCGGCCTTCAACAAAGCCCACAATCTCCATATTGCATTTGCAGGATATGAAAGTCCCATTTGTGACGGAGTATCAACCAATATTTCAATAGCACGTTTTGACTCACCATTTGGGAATTGATCATACAGCAAAGCCGTAGCCAACGAACGGTCATCATATCTCACCTCTTTTTCCTCTTCAACCCATGGAAGATTGCATACGAATGTTTTTTCCTCTTTAGACCAGAATTTCTTGACACATGCTTCCTGTAATGAATTACCAAAAGCTATAACCTCTTTGGCTTTTTTAGCATCCCCCATCACTTCACACAACGGAGCCAACGCATTCTTACACATAGCAGCCGTATAGAGATTAAATACGAGCTGTTTATGTCTCTGCTGCTTATATGCTTCATGATCTATCCATACGGTAGGAGTACCAATATTTTCTACAGGCAACAAATTATCTTCAGCTTTCCGTATAGACGTAAGATAGCTGTAAAACTTCAACAGACGAGGATATGTCTCTTTCAAAGGTGTTTTATCACCCGTATATTGATAATAGTAATAATTGTCGAAACAGAAACCTACTCCATGGTCAAGCAATGGGCCCCAAATTGTCAGGGATAACTGACGCTGCATCATACGTGCGAGACGGTCATAAGCAGGCCAACAATCCAGAAAATATCCATCATGAGTAATTCCCTGAGAATAAGTAGTCAAAAAACGAGCAGGCACTTTGCTGTCACCCAACACCTGGAAAATAGCATGCAACTGATGTCCGCAATCACCGCTATACTGCTGTCTTTCCCGGCCCATTCCATCCACGACAAGATCCTGAGCGCTATTATATAAAGTATTTACTGCGGCATCCATTACTTTTTGGACTTTGGCGTCACCTATCTTGATTGAGGGAGTCACTTCCCAATCGCACATTCTACGACGTACTCCCACATCCTTCACTATCACATTACCTTTGAAATTACGTATATGCAACTGTATCCAACGTATTCCTTCGTAATCGAAAGTTTCGAAACGGTTTTCACCTGCTTTGCAGATAAAACGGGACCAAGCATTATTATGCGTATTCAGTAGAGCCGGGCCCCCAATTTCATGGCCTTCATGCGACATAAGTTCGATAACAGTTCCTTCAGGTGCATTTATTGTGAAATATGGCCACCCCACTGCCTGTTCAGGCAATTCGAATGTCAATACGGCGGCTTTATCTCCAGCCTGTTCTACCTGCCATGAATTTGGGCTCAGCTGTCTTGCAGATTCATGTCTGTCAACATCATAAGCATCACGAGTAAGCATATCGAAATATGTTCTTGGGTCCTGTTTCCAATCGATATACATACTCTCCGATAATTTACTTACGGGTACCAAATACTCTTTCATCAAAGGAATGGTACGTTTTTGAAGTGCAGTTTGGCTGTCATCAGAGGAGGGATCCCATTGATAATCTGGATAACCGTTCGCCAAAGATGGTTTATCAGCTCTTCCTCCGACCGGCATAGCCTTCAACCATTCATCCGTAAGTTTAAATCCCACGTTATCCCATCCATAAGGGAAAAGCCTTGCATCGAACTCCTCTTGGAGAGCTCTTAAAAACCAACGTTTGTATTGGCCTGGAGTCCAACTTCGGGCCAAGAAACAATCCCAGGTTTCATCTGAATACAGACCGGTTCCATCAATATCGAGGTTGAATATAAATCCAGGTTTTCCAATAGGCCATGTTCCATCTCCGGACCCGTAATAGAGCACTTGACAAGCGATAACATTCTTCCCTTTCTGAAGATATTTTGTCAAATCGATCGGATCGGCCTGTTGCCAACGAGGATCAGAAGGAGCCGGGCCCCACTGTACCCGCTTGCCATTGACAAAAAGTTGATAACGGCTGTCAGCCATTATCCACCCATTCGCCGAGGAAGGGCTTTCATTCAAATCCACCTCTTTGCGAAACAGGAAAAAAGAGTTAGGCAAGGTTCTGCCGGAAGGATACCACACCCATTTTGCCGGCGACAAATCGAGATTAATAGAATTCTCCTCTTCTGCAGCAGAGACATTGTTCACTCCCAGCAAAGCACAAAGCGACAGTCCCAACCCCAATAGCCAACTTTTTTTAGATATTTTCATACGTTAAAATTTTATTGCGGATTTATATTTATTGATTAATATTCTCTTCTACCCATTTTGTCAATTCGACAAATTGTTGCACATTCAACATTTCAGGACGCATATTGAAAAAAGGATGTTCCTGCCCTTCGAAATTACCGAATCCTGCACGCAATGAATTTCGAATGGTCTTTCTTCGTTGATTAAATGCGGTTTTCACCACCTTGTAAAACAGTTTTTCATCGCAATCCAACTGAGATATACCATTTCGAGTAAGCCTTATAACTGCACTTTTAACTTTTGGCGGCGGATTGAACACATTTTCATTTACCGTAAACAGATATTCTATATCATAAAAAGCCTGCAAGAACACGCTCAATATTCCATAACTTTTGGAGCCTGGTTTTTCGGCAATTCTCTCCGCCACCTCTTTTTGCACCATACCCACACATTCAGGCACCAAGTCACGATACTCAAGAACCTTAAAAAATATTTGAGACGATATATTATAAGGGAAATTGCCAATTATATTAACCCCCTGCGGGAACATTTCTCGAATATCTATTTGAAGAAAATCACCCTCTATCAGAGAAGCAGACAACTGAGGATAGTGTTCATGCAGATACTCAATACTTTCTGAATCGACTTCAGCCGCACTCAAATCAATATCCTCTCTTTTCAACAAAAATTGAGTTAAGACACCGGTTCCCGGTCCTACTTCCAAAGTATCACGACATCTATCAGCCTTCAAACTGTCAGATATTCTTTTCGCAATATTAAGGTCTGTCAAAAAATGTTGCCCCAAATATTTTTTCGGTCTTACATACATGGCTTATTCTCTATTCTTCACTATTTAACCAGTACTATTTTTCCATTGGCATTTGTTTGCACATTACCATAATTTATGGAAGGAATGTACCGTCTAACCTGATCCAGATTAATTAAACTATAATAAGAATCTCCTGCCTCCAAATGAGGTTTTGCTTCCTCATATTCCTGTTTTGCGACATCCATAGCCTCCTTAAAGTTAGCTTTACTGGCCGTCCATTTTTCCTCATCCGTTGAATATTGATCCAAATTTACATTACCAATCATGGTCGTTTCTAAGAAATACGTCAATTCTCCTTCAGCATTACCTATCCCCAAAAATATATGCCCGGGAATAGATATCAAAAAAGGATATAGATCAAATCGCTGATAAATAGAGGCGAGCAAACAAGTACCTTCAACACAATTAGCTTGTGATTGAGCTAAAATCTGACTAAAAAAACGCACATTTTGTACTTTCACTCCTTCAGCTATTCCGGGTATATATGTAGCATTACTGTAATGTATTCCATGCTGTTGCAATACGTACCATATGGCACACATCTGCTGAAACAGATAATCTTCACTTTGCGACAGATATCCATTGAACCCTAACGGCAATTCACAATCAGTCAGAGCATGATTCATAATTTCATCTATTGCCGCATTTTCCTCCTCCACATAGCCTGCAAACATCTCTGGGATTTCGACAGCACCATCACTATTGACATTCAATCCCTCCGGACGTTCATAAGGAGCGATTTTTAGAGCATTCACACATTGACTTATTGAACGACAAGAAAAAGTACGTTCTATGGAACAAATCTCTTCACCTTCCGAAGATATAGTCCAACGAAATGCCATATTCCGTGTTTTATCAAACTTACGTAATACGTCATATTTCCATATCATCCGAGGTTGCATCCACAAAGTATCTTTTCCACCTGACGAAACATAATGTTCAATCACTTCTTCGTTCAGTTCGCTTTCATGCATTTTCAATTCTAATTCAGCGCCACGTTTGGGACATAACAATGATATACAAAATAAATCCTTAGTTAAAAGGTTTTCGACATTAACCCCTTTATATTCTGTCACAAACGGGATTTGATAGAGATAAGAAGTGTATATCTGATTCTCAAAACTCCGTGGTGTCAACACTACATCCAGTTCCAAATCATCAGCAGTAAGAGACATCCACGGTTCATTCATTTCTTTACTGCATCCACACAATAATACGACAATCGACAGTAATGCCACAATTTTTCTCTTCACAATCATTTTTATTTAACTATAAAAAATTTAAATCTCTAATCAACATTGTGCCGGTCCATTATAATAAGGGGCCGGCACAAATTTATATTGCAAAATACATTTTTTAATTACCCATATCACTCAGGAACTTTATCCTCACCAGACGAATTTCCTCTTCGGTAAAATCGCCACCCAACTCTTTCATGGCCTCCTCGACAGAATCGGTCTCTGCATCCTCTTTAAAATATAAATAAATCTCTTCAGCTTTATCTTCGTCAATCGTATTATCGATATAATATCCGATATTTAATTTTGTTCCAGAGTGTACAATCGCTTCTATTTCAGTAAGTAATTCATCGAACTCCATATCTTTGGCACGAGCTATATCCTCGAAATCCATCTGACGATCTATACTCTGAATAATAAATACCTTATTTACACTCTTATTTACGACGCTTTTCACCACCATATCCTGAGGACGAATTATATCCTTTTCCTCCACATATTTAGCGATAAGTTCAATAAAAGGTTTACCGAATTTTTTAGCCTTACCTTGTCCGACACCAGATATATTCTGCATTTCTTCCAAAGTTACAGGATATTGTATCGACATATCCTCGAGTGATGGATCCTGGAAAATAACAAACGGAGGCAATCCCATCTGTTTTGCAACCTTCCTTCGCAAATCTTTCAACATTGCGAACAACTCTTCATCGGCCACTCCACCTTTTCCTGCAGGAGGTGCCACATTATCTTCATCATCCCCATCTTCATATTCATGGTCGGCAGTAATTTTCACAGAGTAAGGATTATCTATAAACTCTTCTCCTTTTGCATTAATGGCCAGAAGACCATAATTTTCAATATTTTTATCTACCAATCCCAAAATCAGGGCTTGTCTGATAACAGCGCCCCAAAAATGAGTATCATGTTCGCCCCCTGCGCCGAACCATTCTATTTTATTATGGGAATAAGATTTGATTAACGCATTGTTTTTCCCCAACAATACATTTATCAGATAATCCGATTTAAACCTATCTCCGATAGTTTTCAAAGTTTGCAACATCAATTTCATTTCATCCATCGCCTCGATTTTCGGTTTAGGATGCACGCAATTATCACAACTGCCGCAATTATCCTCCATATATTCCTCACCGAAATAGTGAAGCAATGTTTTACGGCGACATATCGAACTTTCGGCATAAGAAACGGTCTCCATCAAAAGCAAGCGACCGATTTCCTGTTCTGCCACAGGTTTACCCTGCATGAATTTTTCCAGTTTCTGAATATCTTTATAACTGTAAAAAGTCAAGCAATAACCTTCACCTCCGTCTCGTCCAGCACGCCCCGTTTCCTGATAATATCCTTCAAGGCTCTTAGGTATATCGTAATGGATAACATATCTGACATCAGGTTTATCTATACCCATTCCGAAAGCAATCGTAGCGACGATTACATCCACTTCTTCATTCAAGAATTTATCCTGATTTGCAGCTCTTGTCGCGGCATCCATACCTGCATGATACGGGGCCACTCTAATATTGTTTGCCGCAAGCAATTCGGCCAATTCTTCCACTTTTTTACGGCTCAGGCAATAAATAATTCCCGATTTACCCGGATTATTTTTAATATAACGTATAATCTCGGTAGTTGCATTCTTTTTAGATCGTATTTCATAAAACAGATTAGGTCTGTTAAAAGAAGACTTGAAAACATGTGCATCAAGCATTCCGAGATTTTTCTGTATATCCATCTGCACCTTAGGCGTAGCAGTAGCCGTCAACGCTATAAGAGGAGCAACTCCAATATCATTTATTATAGGACGTATACGACGATATTCAGGTCGGAAATCGTGACCCCATTCCGAGATACAATGCGCTTCATCAATAGCGTAAAAAGAGATTTTTATTTTACGCAAGAAAGAGACATTATCCTCTTTTGTCAGGGATTCCGGAGCGAAATAGAGAAGTTTGGTTTTCCCCTCCAGGACATCGCTTTTTACTTTAGCAACTGCGGCTTTATTCAACGATGAGTTAAGAAAATGAGCAACGCCATCTTCAGTACTGAACATACGCATTGCGTCGACCTGATTTTTCATCAGGGCGATCAAAGGTGAGATAACTATCGCCACGCCATCCATCAATAATGCAGGCAGCTGATAGCACAACGATTTTCCTCCTCCCGTGGGCATCAACACAAAAGTATCGTTACCCTGCAACAAATTTCGGATTACAGCTTCCTGATTGCCTTTAAAATTATCAAAACCAAAATACTCCTTTAAGTGCTTATGCAAAGAAACACTTTCTATATCAACCATTTATGATTTATTATAAACTTCCTGTATACTAATTCTGTATATAAAGATAATATAAATTTGCAAATTTAACTAACTTTGTAAAAAAATTTTTTGTCATTGTGAATGATTCAGCACAAATAAAAGAGTTTGCCAAACATATAATAAAAACCGAGGCTGATTCGGTAACAGCTCTTATAGACTTTATAGATGATTCGTTTGTTCAGGCCGTCACCCTAATTTTCAACAACAAAGGGAGGTTGATTGTGACAGGAATAGGCAAAAGTGCCATCATTGCGTCCAAAATAGTAGCG
>CASFSC010000207.1 GCA_949296995.1 uncultured Alistipes sp.
TTTTTTCTCAGACGTTTTTTCCTTTTGTGGGTAGCCATCTTATGCCCTTTTCTTTTTTTACCACTCGGCATATCAATTCTTTTTTAAAAAGTAAATATATTTAGATAACTATTTTGTATTCATTTTTACCCTACCAGAGAAACTCTTTGCCGGTTTGAAAGCTGGAATGTTATGAGCAGGGATAGTGATAGTGGTATTTTTAGAAATATTTCGTGCCACTTTTTCAGCTCTTCTCTTCACAATAAAACTTCCGAATCCTCTAAGATAAACATTTTTGTTAGCAGCCATCGAATCTTTGATGCTATCCATAAAAGCTTCCACGATCTGCTGAACTTGAGCTTTTTCTACACCCGTACTTTTAGAAATCTCGTTAACGATATCCGCTTTTGTCATATCTGTAAATTTTTTAAATTAAAATATTCTTTTTGGCTAAGGAATTGCAAATATACATTTTATTTCATTAACATTGACACCTATTATCTCTTTTTTGTCGAAAAAAGTTCTCAACCTATGGAGAAACAAGCATAAAAACAATAAATCTACCTTTTTGCCATTATTTAAGCAGATACAAAGTTAAAACAAATTATCTTTGTTAATAAATACAATTTGATTATGAACGACATAAAAATTCTATGGGTTGACGATGAAATAGACCTTTTGAAACCGCATATTCTTTTTCTCAAGGCCAAAGGATACGAAGTAGAGACGTGCAATAACGGTTATGATGCAATAGAGCTGGTATCATCACGTCCTTTCGATTTGATTATACTCGACGAAATGATGCCTGGGATGACAGGGTTGGAAACTCTTCCCAAAATAAAGGAATTGCGACCTACTACTCCGGTCATTATGGTCACCAAAAGCGAGGAAGAGAATATTATGGATAAAGCGGTAGGATCCAAAATAGCAGATTACATAATCAAACCGGTCAACCCCAATCAAGTATTACTTTCGATAAAGAAAAACGTACTGTCGCATCAACTTGTCACCGAACAAACCACAGCCGATTACCGGAGCGAATTCGGTAAAATATCGTCAGCACTTTCTGAAGCACGAACATTTGCAGACTGGACAAGTATATATAAAAAACTTGCTACATGGGAAGTTGAACTGACAGAATCTTCCGATGAGGGAGTCCGCGAAATATTGGCATATCAAAAAAATGAAGCCAACAATGAGTTTTCCAAATTTGTACGTGCCAATTATTTAAAATGGTTTACCGACAAGAGTGG
This sequence comes from uncultured Alistipes sp., assembly GCA_949296995.1. Taxonomy (GTDB): domain Bacteria; phylum Bacteroidota; class Bacteroidia; order Bacteroidales; family Rikenellaceae; genus Alistipes_A. Next base: position 1,233 of record CASFSC010000207.1, read on the forward strand.
TGATGCCCCTGTATTATCTCAGAATTTAATGCGGGAGAAAGTCTTCCCGGTAGTCGACGAAAATCCCAAAGTGACTTTTATCCTGATAGATAATTTCCGTTACGATCAGTGGCGTGTCATAAATCACATACTTCACAATATTTTCGACATAGAGAAAGAGGATTTTTATTGCAGTATTCTGCCGACAGCGACACAATATGCTCGCAATGCGGTATTTTCAGGGTTGACTCCTCTTGCGATAGACAAGATAATGCCTGATTTATGGAAAAATGACAATGAAGAAGGCGGCAAGAACCAATATGAAGAAGATTTTTTACGACGACAATTACAATCATTAGGGAAAAGTTACAATTTATACTTTGAAAAAATTGTCAGGCTGGATGCGGGGAAACGACTCATAGATACCATAAACAAGGTTTACAATGCAGACTTTTCTGTCATAGTATACAATTTTCTCGATATATTGTCCCACGCCAGAACTGAAACGGAAATTATCCGCGAACTTGCTGAAGACGAGGCCGCTTACCGTTCTCTTACCCGTTCATGGTTCGAACACTCCGACCTGTTGGTCATAATGAAACTGTTGGCAGAAAAAGGTCATACGGTAATCCTCACATCGGACCACGGAACTATCCGCGTAGATAATCCGGTCAAAGTTCAGGGTGATCGTGAAACCTCCCCAAATCTTCGATATAAAACCGGACGAAACCTTGCCTTCAACAATAAAGAGGTTTTCGCCATAACTAAACCAGAAGAGGCTCATCTTCCCAAATCCAATATTACCTCAACATATATTTTTGCATACAACCGAGACTTTTTCGTATATCCCACAAATACGAACCATTACGTGCGTTACTACAAAAATACATTCCAACACGGGGGTATTTCTATGGAAGAGATGATAGTCCCGTTCATAGTTTTGAAACCTAAACGCTAATTTTTATTAGTTTTGCATCAAGCTATAATTACACACAAATTATGAATATAATCACAGCCGATTCACTCAGCGATCTTCCTGAAGTAGCATCTGCCATCATAGACTCTCTCAATGGCCGCAATATTGTTGCTTTCAGAGGAGAAATGGGGGCAGGGAAAACCACCCTCATCAATGAAATATGCAATGCTTTAGGAGTAAAAGATACAGTAACCAGTCCGACGTTCGCATTAGTCAATGAATACCGCGATCGCGACAACAACCCGATTTTTCATTTCGATTTCTACCGTATTAACAAAATCGAGGAGGCTTTTGATTTGGGATATGAAGAATATTTCGACAGCGGTCATTTATGCCTGATAGAATGGCCCGAACAGATAGAACAGCTCCTTCCGGCCAATGTCATGACTGTGGGCATAGAAATCATCGACAAGGATTCACGTAAATTTACCATTGATTAACAGAGCATTCTATGTTAAGGTTTAAAAGAAATTTTAAACTTTTGCAAAATACAATATTTACTATTACTTTTGTGAGCTCATAAAAAGAGCGAGTCGTTCGGGATGTAGCTCAGCCCGGTTAGAGTACACGTCTGGGGGGCGTGTGGCCGCTGGTTCGAATCCAGTCATCCCGACTACTTCAAAAAAATAACAGCCGCCTATAAGGGCGGCTGTTTCATTTATAGATCGGGTTATGTCACCAAATATTAGCTGTCTCCAAATTGATTTTTATGCCCCTTATCATAAATGATATTTGTCAATATATTTACTAACAGGAAATAATGGCAACATTAGAAAAAAGTAGTTTCATAGCATTTATGTCAATCCCCACAACTACTATCGTCTAGGCATAACCTCTGGTAATTGCTTGCCTTTTTTCAATGCTTTGGATGCGAGACCTGCCAGCCACATAAAATGATCGGCAGGAATATCATCATCGAGTGCGACAAATTGAGATTCACCGACCGGTACTTCTCGTGCTATTTTGAATATGGCCGTACCCTCTTCAATTTCATCGAACATGGAAACATAAATCATCTTTGCTCCGGCATTGACTGCTCCGGCAAGTTGTTTCCACAAATAACGTCCGCTATCACGAGGAACTTCATTGAATGCCCATGCACTATATTTGTTATGCCAGCTAAAACCGGGCCAGACACTCGGCGCATATCCTTTCCCGTGTTCCTCGGCCCATGCGATATCACCCTTAACAGTTTCGAGATATTTATCATATTCTTCATAAGTCCTGTAACGACCGGCAGTCCAAGGATGGATAATATCTGCAATTTCAATAAGTTCATGTAATTTAGGATCTTTACGGCAATCACTGCCGAACTCACGCCAATATGCCGGAACGCCTAAATGCAAAGAACAATAAAGAGGATTATTTTTATCTTTAAAAAACTTAACCAGTTTTTCAGGTGTTTCGAAACCGTATGGACGGTCAGGGAAACCTATACCCCAAATAGCCAACAAAGGTTTGCCATTATGGTATAAATAACAGTCTGAACCTTTTTTACGGTTATAAATATCATATTTTGACGAAATTTCTTCCCAATCCTTTATAATACGTTCGTAATCTCCTTCTGCAAGTCCCGAAAGATCGTACATCAAAGCTACGGTACGTCCATATTTCTGGGCGGCTTTCATCGCATGATCGAAAACTTTATCGAAATGTGCTTTTTGATTTTCATTCCCCGGATGAAGGTAAAATGCAAAACGCTGCATAAATACGCCATCTATTCCGGCCTCTTTCATCCAGCGGAAATGGGTATCTACTGTTGAATAATCCGCAGGACTGCATATACGGGCAGTTGTCCCATCGGCATATTTGAAAGGCGTGGCATACGTAACCTCATATTCGCTTACATCGGGCCAGCAATCGATAGCACATGAACCGGGTTTGAACTCTTTGAATTGACCGTAATTGGTATAGCATCCCCATCCGCGGTTGGAACCATCCTCTGGAGAAGAACCCCATCCCTGGTAGCCACACATAACGAGTCCTGTATACGAATCGTAACGTTTAGCCTGCACCCCGACCGACGCAATTAAAATAGCAGCAGCGGTAAAAAGTAAAAATTTTCTCATAGTTCGAATAGGTTAAGTTGGTAGTAATACAAATATAACAAGAATAAAACAATAATACGCATAATACAATCAGAGAGATAAACGATATATATGTCCCGTTACATCAATATAATCATGGAATATCGTTCAACTATCACCAAATACAAAAATGGTACAGAAACAAATGAAAGCACAGTTTTCAGATTCGATTGTTTCGAACCATGTAAAAGTCTATAAATAGAGTAAAAGTCTGGTAAGAAATTTAATAAATACCAATTTGTTCAAAAGAAATGCAATATTGGAAATATATATAAACGATAAGTTATTCCCTCAACTTGAGAGCCGTATCATTCCAAAGTCTTTCCGTGAATGAATTTTCAAGAACAGATTTCGGAAACTCTTTTTTACCTCTCTTCCCTTGATAAATATATACTGTGCCTAAAGAAATATCATGATCCGTAAGTGCTCTGAATAATGGCAATGCTCCCTTTACAGGCGATTTTATAAACGGACGGAAAAAAATATCTGCCAAAGGGTCGAACCATTTACCCATGGCAATCATTCCACTGTCAACAATTCCCGGATCGGCAGCCGCTATATACAAATCGTCGAAACGTCGAGACATCTCTTTGGTTGCCATAAGTAATGCGAGTTTGGCTTCGCTATATCTTTTCAAGCGGTTATAGCTTCCTTCACATTTTCGTGCACATTGCAAACAATCATCATCCAACGATGCAACATGGACCGTACATGAAACGACATTGACAATCCTACCTCCCGATTTGATCAGAGGTCTTATCAAATTGGTCAACTCCCATACAGCAATATAATTTATACCGAAATTATACTCCCAGCCATCTTCGGTCAAAGTATAACTGCGGGCAATCACACCTGCATTATTTACAAGAGCCTCCAATTTATCTCCGTCAAGCAATTTGGTCAATGCCACGACAAATTCCCTTACAGAAGAGAGTGATGCCAGATCAAGTTTCAATATGGCTATATCGACAATGTTCGACGGGAATTTGTCAATTATCTTTTGTCTGAGTTTCTGAGCTTTATCAATATTACGGCAGGCAAAAACCATCGGCACATTACGAGCTGCAAGCATCTCTGCCAATGCACTGCCTATCGCACCGGTCGCACCGGTTATCACAATCCGGCTACTGTTTTTCATATTTTGCGAGTTTACGTTTCGCATACATTACCACAGACCGAGGTAAAACCTTCAATATGGGTAAAAATATGACATTCACAGCTCCCGGAATATATTGCCGACGACGACGGAACATAGCTTTCAACGCATTACGCACCAATTTTTCGGTAGGAGTAAGAATTCCCAATCGGACTCCGAGGCGCAACAAATCCGATCTCAATCCGTACAATCCCGTATCGACACCGCCAGGACAAATTACAGTCATACCTACTCCGTATTCCCGCAATTCATACCACATGGCACGCGAAAATATTCTTATATAGGATTTGGTAGCCTCATACATAGTAATTCCGGGCAGAGATAAGAAACCGGCCAAAGATGACATATTCAATATATATCCATATCTTTTTTGCGCCATATTTTTGGAGAACAAGCGGCATAATCGGGTAAAAGTCGCCATATGCAACCCCATGAATATTTCCACTCTATTTGAGGGCATATTTTCAATTTGCCTAAACTCGAATATTCCGGCATTATTAATCAATATGACCACATTCAATGAGGCACAAAAATCAAAAACTCTATATGCCGCATCTTCCTCAGACAGATCTATATAGAGACTCAACGCCTGTACACCCAAAGATTCTATCTCCTCCCGACATTTTTCCAACTGCTCCTGCTGATTGCTTACAAGTACAATATTGTAACCCAACCGGGCTAAAACAATCGAATATTGTAACCCGATACCAGAAGAAGCCCCTGTTATTACAGCCCATTCCGAATCCGATTTGGCACCGTATTTCAGCAATTTATTCATTTTGCAATTTTTCTATCTCACGAATCAGCTTTTTAGGCAAATTTTCCACACATTCATGGCATTTCATATCGAGAGTGTACATTCGTGCAATACAGTAATTTGAATGTCTGCATCCACATCTTTTCAATCCATCATTTTTCATACGATTAACGAAATCCGGCATATGTACCAACGCTCGAGCCATCGCAACACATTCAAAACCGGCATCAAACACTTCATCTATTTTCTCACGATCGACCAATCCTCCTACATACACCAAAGGTATTTTCAACTCTTTGCGAAATTTCTTGGCATCTTCGAGAAAATAGGCTTCACGGAATTTTACCGGTCTGATGACAAAGCGGCCCCCTAATTTCACACCCAATTTAAGCCACCAAACATTCATATAATAAGTCATCGCTTTCAAAGGCATTGCCCCATGCATAACATACATCGGAGCACGGCTCACGAAACCACCGCTAAGGACCAAAGCATGTGCCCCCAAACGTTCCAATTCCTTTGCTATTTCAATAGCTTCATCTATCTCGATACCTCCTTTAAACCCATCTCTCATATTGGTTTTTACCAATACAGCCATATCATCTCCAGCAGCCTGCATAACCTCATGCATGACCATACGCATAAATCTCATACGATTCTCAAGAGTGCCTCCGAATTTATCCTTTCGTTTATTTGTATAAGGTGAAAGGAATTGGCTTATAAGATAGCCGTGTCCGGCATGTATCTCAACAGCATCGAATCCAGCCTTGCGTGCCAATCGGACCGCCTCGCCAAAAGCCGATGCAATCTGTTCTATCTCATCTTCACGTAATTTTCTGACAAAAGTGGGTGAATAAAGATTAAATCCATTGGATGCAGATACAGGCAATTCTCCAGCAACCGATTTATGAGACATATTTCCGCAATGACCTAACTGTATCGATGCCTTAGCTCCCGCCTGATGTATCTTATCTGTAATTATTTTCAATCGGTCAACTACTTCGGGACGCATCCACAACTGTTTTTCAAATGAAAGTCCATTGCGTGTAACAGCAGCATATGCTATTGTTGTCATACCGATACCACCTTCGGCCACCGAAACATGATAATCTTCAAGTTCCTGAGTAGGTGAATTTGCCTTACACATACTCTCGAATGCTGCTGCACGAATCGTTCTATTACGCAATTCGACAGGTCCAATTTTGACTGGAGTAAAAAGTTTGGATACGCTCATAATGCTTCTGCTCTCTCTATGTTACAGTTAAATATGTTCAATAAATATTATATAAGCAACGAATTATCAATACACAAATGGAATTATTCGTTTCAATTTTTGTTTGCACATCTGTTCCCCGAATTCGAGTTTATATTTTTCATATATGGAATTTGCCCTTGGTACGAGATTGGCAAAAGTCCATATTGCAAAGACAGCACCGGCAAATGACCAACTCATAACGGCAAACCCGATCCATTCGACCAACTCCCCGAAATAATTAGCCGAAGTAACATATCGGAACATTCCTCCATGCGGGAGATAATGCTTTGTATCACCCTCTTTACGTAATCCACGGATACGTCGGTCAGAATCGATATTGACATACATTCCCGTAAAGAACAATATCAGACCTATCCAAAATTGTGGCATATAAAACCATGACCATGAATACATATCGGCTGGAGCGAAATAGAAAATCCATCCACCCTGCATCAACGCATTGCATACATTAAAGATTACAGCCATCAATATAATCGACAGGGGCATTCGTCCCCGACCTTTAATCAGAAAAGGAAAAACGAAGGAACGTTGAAAATAATGGAGTTGAAACATCAAAAACAAAAATAGGGCTGCCGGTTCGAACATTCTGTCTGAACGAATCCAAAGATATGTCATCATTAAAAATACAGGAGCTTCCATCAAAACCCATCCGATTTTGTTAGGGAGGGTCCAGCCCCACTTTTTATTATAAAACAGCCCATATCCGGCTTTTACGAAATAGAGAGCGACGAACACCGCTACGGCTATCACGGTCATCACATATAAAAAAGCGTTAAAATCACCGGCATTATGAAAAAACAACATATACACAAAATAAATTATATGAAAACATATCCTTACATTACCGATAAGGTCTTCCTATGGGCAATGACTATTTAACAAAATTAATAATTTATAAATTAAAACATTGCGGGCTTACTCTACGATATGATCATATTTAACCAAACAGCATATATAATCCGACTAAATTCATAATTTCGACAAACATACCACGACAAGCCAAGCCCGATAAAAACCGGCTATTTAAATTTTATTTTAAAACACCCTTTTCCATTAACCGTATTTGACAAAATCAATATACTTGGTTAGTTGTTCAATTAAAAAGAGGAAACAGTCAAAACTATTTCCTCTTTATGCTAAAGTTATAAAAAACCTTTACTTTATAGGTTGACACCCTTTCATTGGTTCGAAACGGAAGCCACCAGGCACAGGAGCCATATTAGCTTTAGCTATCTTATTAAATTTCAGATTACAGTAAGATGCTTCGCCAACGGTATTATGAAAATACATTCCGTAACGTCCTGCTCCATCAATATTTATATTCTCAAAATAGAGAGTTTTAATCACCTTGCCATTTCTGGACCCTATAAAAATAGCATCATTCTTAGAATCATAAAGGTCTATATTAGAGAACTTAACATTTTGTATGTCATAACATGAATAGCTTGTTACATGGATTGCTCCTGCTCCGCTCCCATTTATAATATCGCCTTTGAACCCGACAGGGCCATCAGCACAACCTGCTTTATATGTAGAAATATTATCGAACAAGATAAATCCGTCGGTACTGAATTCTTTACCTGGGAAATCGGTCGTAACACGAAGAGCTGCTTCCATAGGATCGATTACGACACAATTAAGCGCCTTATGTCCACGTCCTCCGAAAAAGCCGATACTGGATGCACGCCAGTTATTTTCAGCCGTATTATATTGATATGTTATATTTTCACAAAGAGCACCGCTCGACCATGATGCCATATCGTCATCACCGTTGTTACGGAAACTGCAATGTTCCACTACCGAATTTTTACTTCCGCTGGCAAGATTTATTCCGTCGGCATAATTATTACGGAAACGGCAATGCTGTACGGTCAAATTCTGCGTTCCGTTAATCCATCCGCCGCATTCAAAATGTTCGATCCACACATTTTTCACTACAGACCCTGTACCGTATGAACCCATTAATCCTTTTCCTACCTGATATTTGGAATCATTCATATGATAACGGGCATGATTGGCCGTAGTAAGATAAAGTCCATCAATAAGAACATTGCTCTCCCTTGAAGAGATACCTCGTTTGTTATAGGTATTTATATCATCCGTAGAGGCAGAAAAATATATATTCGTATACCACATACCGGCACCGATAAGTTTAGTGTTGGGGGCCGTAATAACTATTCCTTCCGAAACATCATAAACTCCTTCAGGGATATAAATGGTTTTACCTCCGTTATCGGCAATGAATTTATCAAGCGAACCTGCCGATTTTACATATTTAACTTTATTAGGATCATTTATCGATTCAAATGTTACAGCTGCAGGTATAGGTTCCAATTCTACAAAATCAATTGTATAAGGAACATCATTATCTTCCACTTTTACCAACTTAAACGTAGAACCGGCAGCTATTTTATCTGCCAGTTTCACACGTACATCGTCATAACGCATACGTGCAAATTTATTTTCACCCGGTTCATTTCCAGGATAACCTTTGGGAGGGATATCGAGCCATGCCCATGCCCAGAAAGAATTAAGTGTAATATCCTGAACGAATTTATCATTCACATATAAAGCCACTTTTCCTTTGATACCAAGTCCATCTTCCCCGTCAGGCAAAGAAAAACGAATAACCATACCGTCAGCAGCCTCATCATTTGTCCATTGAATATAGGAACCTTTTTTGATCAACTGTGTAGCCATAGCATTGGAAGCCTCACTCTGAATTTCAGACTGAGTATATGAAGGAGATAAAAATAAACCGTCACTTTGACATTTACCCGGTTCTGCTTCATATCTTTTATACGGACGGTCATAATATCCTCTTTTTCGTGCATCATCAGGAAAAACAACGCTCTGCGCAAATAATTCGATAGAGGAACAACAAATGATCAAAAAGATCAATAAAGAATTAATTTTTCTCATAATATAATAAATTTAGGTTAGGCTCAATTTTAATATTCATGGGAAACGAAATTAATAAAAATTAATTTATCGTATTACTATATCTGTCTTTTTGTCTGAAACAAATTCCATCCATACGACCAACATATTGTCACCATTCTCATCCAATTCGACTCCTTTTTTGCATTTTATATCTTCACCGTTAACCATAACACGCACATCATCCACATCTTTCGTATATTTTTTTATTACAAATGCCGGATTAACAACAGGAGAAGAAACAGTTGCAGGTATAGTAAACGATATTTCATTCGATCTGGCTAAAATATGATACGCTTTTTCGGATTTTACAAATTCTAAAAAGTCACCCCCTGAAATATTCTCAATGTCAGGAGCAAAATTCCAAAATCTATTCAGCGGCAACAATTCTGCAGGTGTTTTTCGAGTCAATCCATATATTTGCATCGCTTGGGTCGTTACCGGGTCGATTTTCCTACGTACCTCTCTGAAGGTAGACACACAGGAACTTCCCCCTCTGTCATAACCAAAGACAGCAGTCCCGTCACTCGGAATTAATTGACAGGGATAATGATCCCATCCATTCCACCATACATCTTCAAACAAATGAATATCTATTTTTGTTCCTATTTCACCTATTTGAAATTGTTTTGTAGAAGAGTTCAAATTAGTATATAACAAATTACCATCATATTGACCTTTATCGCCCGATAAACGATTGAATTTCCATAATGCTCCTTCATGATTTCCAACAATTACCGCAGTATCTTTTAACACATCCTCGGTGGTTTGTCCCGGATGATGAAGTATTTCATTCTGATTCATCTCAATCACCGTAAAATTTTCTGAATTATGTATTTGCTGATGACGAATCGAAGTACCATCGGGATAGATCGTCCAATATTCATCTGTCCAAACGCCCCAATTATCCTTATTCAGTACCGGCCATGTATATTTAATGTCAACGGATGCATTTCTCCAGTGTACTATCACTCTTGCAGGATTGCTGGATATCAGTCTGATATTTGAAAAACGGCACAGCATGTCGGACATGTGTTCATAACAGTGTCCGGGAAAACACTCCGGACCTTGATCATTACTCCAGATGCCACTATTCCCATAATCGGTAACTAAGGAAGGCAGATATCTGGTCCCCCTCCAGAACACATATCGCCACGGATTGTTTTCAAAAGTAACGACTAAATCGGCATAATCGCCTACCCGCCATAATCCATCCCATCCTTGATTATATGACAATTTGGTATATAATGCCCCAAATTCATTTCTAAACTCGGTTTCAGGCAAACAATATGGACGAAAACGCTCCATATTCCGAGGTTTATATGCATTATATACCAAATCTATATCATCTTTACTTAATGATCTGTCAAAAATCATTATTTCATCTATAAGTCCGCTAAAAACCATATTCGTTTCAAACTCTTTGGTTATATTGCGTTCTGCCCCTTTAGGATATTGTCCAAACGAAGCGGTTCTACCGATAGTTAAATCTGTCATTACCGCATCCTGAAATTCTTCGACATCAACCTTAGCCGATGTTTTACCGTTGACAGTAATTGTTGCAGATTTAGATTTACTATCGAATTCAGCAACTACATGACTCCATTTATACAAATTTACAGGCATAGATTCAATCGAAATAACGGTATCACCTGTACCAAGTTTAAATACTACATTACCGTTTCTTTCAATTCCAAGGAAATAACCATTATTAGAGTTCATATGGTCAACTATAGCCGCAGTATTAAAAGGGTATTCCAATGGAGCTATCCATGAACTTATTGTAAACGAGGATGAAGATTCCAAGACGGGAACATTTCCTTTAGGTAAAGCAACCGAATTACTGTATGAATCAAAATTCAAACAGCTTCCGGACACACCCTTATCCCAATATGCCTTTACTCCGTTAATATCACATTTTGTATTAGAAATATTTTCGACAGTCAAATTTTTCGCTCCATTTTGGGCATCATCGAAATTAAAAACTATTCGGGGAGCAACATTCAAAGGAAATTTCTTAATTTCATTTTTAATACATGTAATATCCTTTGGGGTAATTATCGGCAAATTTGTCTGTATAGTTTTTAACCCCTTTTCATCAACTTTTATATATTGAGTATAAACATTACCCGAATCATTCCAATCATCCAGGTTATAACATCCGACTTTTATCTCTCTAAATATCTCACCGTCTGAATTTATTGTAAAATATTCATCTACATACTCAGAATAAAACGCAGAAGGATCACCCATTTTATTATATGCTGATAAAAAATCGACAAATGACTCTCTGATAATATCAGGGGCATATCTCCAATGTACTTTGACATATGAAGAAGTCCTTTCAACCAATGCTACATTACTGCAAATGTTATGATTATCCGGTCTGTATTCAGGCCCGTCACCCTTCCTGTCAATTATCCTGTCGACAGAGAATTTATCTTTATCAGTTTGCCAATATGGTTGATAACCATATTCACGTGCAAAGATAAAATTGCCCTTACTGGGAATAGAAACTATTATATCAGCATATTTACCTGTATAACCGCCGTCTTCAAAAGGCAATTTAGTATAATATGCTTTAATTTTTCCCTGTTCATTTTCAGCATAAAGAGCAAAAAAAGGAATAAGTAATAGAGTAAAAAGTATTATATATCTTCTCATATATCAGAAAATGATGAATAAAATGAAATCTCCGGAGATTACTTTAGTAATACGACCTAAAGTTAACAAGTAAAATTAAGTATAATTTTTATTACGACAATTATCTGCCGCCCTGCATTCCCGGTATGGAATAAAATGATTTTACACATTTACAAACCCATACACGTGAAAACAAAAAAGGGATGGCTAATGCCATCCCCCTTTTTACATTTATATTCTTAAATCCTTTGAAAGAATATTGTTAGAATTTCCAACCGACAGTAATAGAACCTACCTGGCTTTTGATTTTGCCTACATAAAGGCTTTTATCTTTAAATACATCCGTAAACGGTATATTATAACGTGCATCAAGAATAAGACCGCAATCGAACGTATAGGAAAGACCTATCGGCATAGCAAATTCAACTGCATGCATATCATCTTTAATATCCTTCGTATTGTCACTATTATTTGCAATATCAGTATTATATACACTGATCTTTTCCCTCAATTTACCACTTACCAGGAACGACGGTTGAACCCCGGCTTTTAAAGCAAATCCTTTTGCAATATAAAAATTAGCCATGATAGGTACATCGATGTAAGCAAATTTGTTTTCGATCTTTCTTTTAATATTGGCACTGCTCAACCCATCTTGATATTCAGTTTCACATAAAGCGCCTTTACGAGAATAAAGTACATCTGCCGATAACGCAAAAAGATTGGACATACGATATTCAACAAATGCACCTGCAACCAAAGCCCCTTTGACTCCATCTATGGCATCTTTTTCAGGCCCGTTGGAACTGTGCAGATTTGCGATATTAATACCCACTTTAGGACCAAAAGACCATGAACTTTGTGCGGCAGCTGTTCCGACAACAGCCAATGCTGCAATAAGAGTAAAAATTTTTTTCATAATATTCATTTTTTAACGTTTAACAATGCTTTCTTTTGTTATAAACATCATTCGATTACTCTCAATGCATAAATTGGGCCAAATTGTATTTATTCAACTTTTTTAATCTATAAACATATAAACGACAAAAAAGGGAGAATGAAATCATTCTCCCTTCTACTACAATTTTCTAAAAATATTTCTCAACAACCTACTTTAGAATTTCCATCCTACTGCAAGTGTGACAGTTCTATTTTTTATATTACCTGCTATATCTGAAGCATCCTTATCTTTAATAAGATTAGTACATGCTATATTATAACGAAGATCTATCATCAACCCCATATTAAATGTATAAGATACGCCTACAGGAATTGCAAAATCTACCGAATTCATATCTTTCTTAACATCTAGCGTTTCTTTTTCGCTTTGATCATTTATGTTTATTTCCGTTTTATTTTTAGCTGACAACAAAAAAGATGGTTGTAAACCCGCTTTCAAGGCCAAACCTCTTGTAACATAGAAATTAGCCATAATAGGCACATCAATATAACTTAAATTATACTTATTCTCCACTTGAGAAGAATATGAACCTACTGTAGTAGTCATATCAGATTGAGCTCCTTTCTGAGAATACAAAACATCTGCAGAAACTGCAAACCAATTCATAGGACGGTATTCAACAAACCCTCCGATAACCAATCCTGCCTTTAATCCTGATATTTCATCATTTTCATCTCCATTTGAACTGTGCAGATTAGCAAAATTAACCCCCACTTTAGGACCAAAAGTAAAAGGTTTCTGAGCTACGGCTGTTCCAACCATAACCAATGCAACAACAAGAGTAAATAATTTTTTCATACATTAACTTTTTTAGGTTAATAAAAATTGAACTATTCCTTTTCCAATATAATCAAATTCTAAAATCTCAAGGCTAAAGTAAATGTTGTAACTTGATTATGCCATTTACCCATTCCAGATGATATTTCCTTGCCCAATGTATCATGATCGGTCAAGATATCCGTAAGTGCAATATTGTGTTGAACGGCAAGCGTAAGTCCCGGACCATCGAATGTATAAGATATACCGACCGGGACAGATACTGCAGCTCGGTGAAATTCATCTGTATCGTCCACCGATTCGTCAATTTTATCTATTCTGCTATAGTTTTTATAAACCACATTTCCGGTAAGAGTATATTGTCCTTTCAAAAGTATCTCCGGTTGTATTCCTGTTTTAAGAGCAAGACCCTTTACGACATAGAAATTAGCCATAATAGGTATATCCAAATAACTAAGTCGCATCTGCAATTCAACATTTGTTTTGGATATCGATGAATCGAAATTCAAATCTGTTCCGGAACCTTTTTGCGCATATAACAAATCGGCTGAAATTCCCAACCAGTCGACAACACTATATTCAGCAAAAATACCTGCAACTATTCCACTTTTAACTCCTAAACTTTCTCTTGCTCCACCATTTTCCGAACTATGCACATTAGTTATACCCAATCCTATTTTAGGGCCATAAGACCATTGCTTGTAATTCGGGCCAACAGCAGAAACACGAATAACAGAAAACGTCAGTAAAAATAACAAAAACAGAGTTAATTTTTTACACCCCATATATTTATCATTTTATAATCAACCTCTATTTCGGTTCAATGGTTATTTCCTTACTGGCAAATATTGAATTCGTATCGAGATTCTTCAATTCCACCTTTAATTTAATAGTTTCCTTATTATCAATCATAGTAGTGGCAAAATACTCATTTAATTGTTGAATAGTGTAATTAAACACTTCTTTAGCTTCACTGACAGTACCTTCGAATTCTGTCTCCTGTGCTGCAATAATTTGATTGAACAAGTCGACTTCAATATCTGTCATATCACCCTGATCGGTAATAGCAATATCAAATTTAAATGTGTATATATCACTATCTTTATCGTCATTTTTATCACACCCCGGGAAAAGAGCCAACGCACATAGACAAGACATTAAACCTACTAATAATTTTGTTCTCATAATTTTAAAATTTAATCTTTATTTTACAATTTTCCAAATATATATATAAATATCGTTTATTACATCTTATTTCAGAAAAATATAAATCTAAAATATCAATTTACCTATATCTTTAAACACTATTAAAATTGCATTATAATGCATCCTTATAAACTAAAAAAAAATTCATTCTATTTCGAATGCGAATATACAAACTTATGTGACATAATATATATTTCTATTTTGCAAATATTAACTAAAGTCAATACACTATGTAATATTCAGATTATATATTATGCTAATAGGTCCTAAATAAATCCAGAACGTTCAACGAACAAAAACTTAAAAAATTATTCTTATCATAGAATGATCATCAGGGCACCTTGCTGAAACGGGTCATAGAAATGAGAAATTCAGGTACAATATTATTTACATGGGAATGGGAACGACATCAAGACTCATAAATGTTCTCGAAGAGAATGTTATGATTGCATCTATACATTTATACACTATTAATGGGTGCATCCAAATATCAGCAAATGGGGATAAACCCTGCTTACGATAACTTTTGAAAAAGATCATAACTATTGACTTACATCTTTTACGGATCTCTTATGACAGATAAATATCTTTTACGAGCATTTCGTAATCAAAATAAGGAAGGACAAAATCAGATGTTCATAACTATTCTATGGCATAATATCAACATACCAAATTAACTTATATTAAATCTAATAAATAAAAATATCCGCACCGAAATTCAATTTTACCTTTCAGGTGCGGATATTCTATTAAAAATTAAGATCACACAATATTAATTCAAAGGTCTTAATATAAACTCAAACGTATAATCTTTATACGGCAACCGATATTGTCCCAACGGCCATGCACCCCAACTGTCATCTCCTCCCACGCCCATCTGTTTCAGATCAAAATTCACATATGTCGCATTGCGTTTTACAAGTTCATGCGGATGTTTCTTGGCATTCGGCAGAGACATATCAAGATCTTCGATACTGAATGAAAGTGCCGAAGCTGAAAACAATACTGGAGACACTATTTCAAAACCATGCCCCATATCATCAGTCACTTTCCAAAACCGCAAATCGGATTTGGTTCCCGATTCCTGAGGACGGACATAATCATAACAATACTGATCATCGACACTCTGACGATACAGACCTACCATTGCCGACTCTTTTCTGTCAGCATAATTTTCATATGGCCCGCGGCCATAAAATTCGATGATATTATATCTCGAAGGCATTGCAAAGGTCATTCCGTACCGGAACATTTCAGGTATATCATTACGTCCTTTATCAACAGTCATCTGTTCGGTAACTTTCACTTCTCCTGAAGAATTGATAAGATAGGAAACATCTATCAAAGCTGCCGTAGCCTCAATTTTATGAGATGCTTTAACCTCAACGACTCCCTCATTCGACGTGCCGTCAATCGATACAAGTTTTATTTCAGGATAACGCCACGGTGCAAATTTTTCATGCAATTTAGCTCCATAATCGTTTTCTATAACAGCCCTGTTGAAATTGGGTTTTAGAGGTTGGTCAAGCAGCTCTCGCCCATCATATATATAACGAGTCATATATCCTGTTCTGCGATCGAAATCCATCTGCCAATTATCACCTTTCACGATTATATAATTACGATCGTTGGTAACCAATTCAGGAACATTACCCGAAACATCGAAAACATAATTATCAAAGTTCCACTCATCAATACACAGTTGGTCATGAGCTACCTCGTAACCTGCATCAAGAATTCCATCCTTTTGTTTCAATTTATAAAACAGATTCAACATAATCTCACCGTCAAGCCCTGCGATATCATCTTTATCATAATCCAACTTCACACTCTGAGTCTGATGCGGATCTACATTCAAATCCCAAACTATACCTTTTTTCACCAGTTTACCATCTTGCATAAGCTCCCATTCCAGATAATATTTACCCAAATCGATAAAGAAATTTTCATTATATACTGAAACTTCGCCGTTAAGAAGGTTATCTGCCGTTGTCAATATCGAACGATATTGATGTTTAACCTCCTGAGCCGCCGGGAATGGAACCCTATTGGCACTTATTATACCATCGCTATTGCCCGAAGCGTCCGACGCATCATAAGGATTGTAATCGCCTCCATAAGTATATGTAACCGTACCGTCCGAATTATAACGGCTCAACCCCTGGTCTACAAAATCCCATATAAACCCGCCTTGATAGAGAGGTTCCTTGCGTATGGCATTCCAATAAACATTCAGATTCCCGACCGAATTACCCAAAGCATGTGCATATTCACATTGTATAATAGGTTTATCAGGATTTTCTGAGACATATTTCAAACAACGTGCTGCTGAAAAATACATCGGACAAAAGATATCCGTGTTTCTGCCATGTGCTGCCTGTTCATATTGCACAGGACGGGACGAATCGTAACCTTTGATCCAATCATAAGCCTGGAAAAAATTTTCTCCGTTTCCGGCCTCATTGCCAAGACTCCAGATAACCACCGACGGATGGTTCATATCGCGCAAAACCATACGGCTTACTCTCTCCAAATGGGCATTCAAATAAGAGGGATTCTTGGCAAGCGTTTTGTCACCGTATCCCATACCATGAGATTCAATATTGGCCTCATCGACAACATATAATCCATATTTATCGCATAAGTCATACCAATAAGGATCATTAGGATAATGGCATGTCCTGACTGCATTGATATTGAGTTCTTTCATTATTTTGATGTCACGTTCCATATCCTCATGGGTCAAATAATAACCCCTGTCAGGATGCATCTCGTGACGGTTAACCCCCTTTATAAGCACAGGCTGCCCATTCACCATGAATTGCTTATTCTTGATTTCCGATTTACGAAAACCGACATTGAACGATGCTGCTTCTATTACTCTATCCCCATCCTTGACTGTTGCTGTCAGACGATACAGATTGGGATCTTCGGCACTCCACTTTTTAGGATTGTCAACCGTTATGACGGTTTGTCCATTACCTTTTTTATCCGGTGTTACAGTCGAAGTTGCAACAACAGATCCTGAATTATCGGTCAGTACCAAATCAATCTCTTTCACTCCAGGTGTTACTGATGTCGTGACGATCAATGTTCCATCTTTATATTCGGAATCGAGATCAGGAGTAAATTTCAAATCCTGCAGACGTTTCTTATCACGTGCATACATGTAGACATCGCGACCTACACCCGACAAACGCCAGAAATCCTGATCTTCCAAATAAGATCCATCACACCATCTGAATACCTGAAAGGCTATAAGATTCTTTCCAGGTTTGAGATATTTCGTCAGGTTGAATTCTGCGGCCAGTTTACTATCTTCACTGTAACCTACTTCCTTGCCATTCACCCATAATCGGATATTGGATGTTACAGAACCGAAATGAATAAAAATATCCTTACCTTCCCATTCTGCTGGGATTTCAATCTCTTTACGATAAGATCCGATATGATTATTTTCTATCGGAACATTAGGTGGATCATTTTGGAATTGGTTCCTCCACGCATAACCTATATTCAAATAGAGTGGATCACCATATCCATTCAATTCCCACATTCCGGGAACATTTATTTCATTCCATCCCTTATCATTGAATCCTACGGCAAAAAAATCTGTCGGACGCATATCGGCATCTTTGACCCAATTAAATTTCCACTTCCCATTAAGCGATTTGTAAAATGGATTAGATGAAAAATCTCCCTCTACGGCTGAAACCGCATCAGGATAAACTATAAACGAAGAGCGCATCGGTTCGCGATTAACGGCATTTACCGTGGCATCGCACCATGGTTCACCGTAAACATACGATACCGACAGACACAATACCAATAAAATCAGATTATGAATAATTTTCATATATTTTAATTTTAATTAAGGTTAGCTACATTAAAATTTTATCAGCGAGTATTCTTAACAATTAAATCTACAACTTTTTCAACATCTGAAGGAGCATAGGGATAACGGCCTTTACCCGGATTGGTTATAACGGTTATTTTGCCTCCTAATTTTTTATAACAAGTCTCCAATTCACAGGTTTGAGATTCAAAAGCAGGATCGAGTTCTCCGCAAACATGGATCAACGGAATATCTGCCTTCGCAAGTGGCGTAAGATTATCCATAGGTTGTATTTTCGCAAGACTCGAACGCATAACAGGATTTTCACCATATATGCAAGAAACTTTATCCGGAT